>JAHELH010000038.1:2134-12813 GCA_024644285.1 Paracoccaceae bacterium
GCGCCTCGGTTGCGTCCGGCGCCTCGGTTTCGGCCAGTGCCTCGGTTTCGGCCAGTGCCTCGGTTTCGGCCGACGCTTCCAGATGCTCGCCGATCTTGCCGAGCAGGCAGCGGAAATCGCCTTTCGTGATCAGCAGGCGGTTGCGCAATCTGGTGGTGCCGTCAGCGCTGTTGAGCGCCATCCGCGCCGCTTCCTCTCCGGTGATCGCCGGGCACAGTTCGATGAAGAAGTCGAAGACCGGGCGCGGGAACGAGAGGTACTTTTCCTGATTCTCGACCAGGCAGTCCAGTTGATCCGCCGGCACCGCCACCTCGAACGCCTGTTGCGCCGGGGCCGGACCGGGCGCCGACAGGCAGGCTATGGCAACAACTACCGAAATCCGCTTCATCGAATGGCTCCTGAAAATGCAAAACGTCATTAAGTCTCAGTATAGCAGCATTCCCGGCAATTAAGAATGCGGACCGCGGGGCCGGGTTGCGCGCTGGTTCATCGCCCCCATCTCAGCACCAGCGGATCGAGCGGGCGCAGGTGATCCAGCAATTCGTCGCGCGTCGGTCCTGACAGCGGCGGTATCGGGTGACGGCAAAAGGCCGACCGGATCACGCCGCCCTCGACCATCGCCTCCTTCGCGGCGCGAAAGCCGCATTGGCGGTTCTCGTGGTTGATCGCCGGCAGGACCCTTGCATAGGCGGCCTTCGCGGCCTCGCGGTCGCCGCCCAGATGCTGCGTGATCGCCGGCCTGATCAGGTCGGGGATCAGGGCCGAGGTCATCGAGCCGGTTGCGCCGGCGTCGAGATCGGCCAGCAGCGTGATCGCCTCTTCGCCGTCGAACGGCCCCTCGATGGCGTCGCCGGCCTCGGCGATGAGGGCGCGCAGCTTTGCCGCGGTCCCCGCGCATTCGATCTTGAAGAGGCGCAGCTCCTCGATCTCGCGCGCCATGCGGGACAGAAGCGGCACCGGCAGTTCGACGCCCGACAATGGCGCGTCCTGCAGCATGATCGGGATCCCGACCTCGCCCACGCGCGCGAATTGCTCGAACGTCTGCTCGGGCGTGCCCTTCAGCAAGGCGCCGTGATAGGGCGCCATCATCATCACGATGGCGGCGCCGAGGTCCTTCGCCTGCCGCGCGCGCCGCACCACGATCTCGGTGGCGAAATGGCTGATCGTCACGATCACCGGCACCCGGCCCGCGACATGGGCGAGGCAAAGCCGGGTCAGCGTCTCGCGTTCGGCGTCAGAGATCAGGAACTGCTCGGAAAAGTTGGCCAGCACGCAGATGCCGTCGACCCCCTGGTCGATCATCAGGTCCAGCACCCGTTTCATGCCGTCGAGGTCGAGCGTGCCGTCGTCATTGAAGGGCGTGGGGGCGACGGGCCAGATGCCGGAATAGGGTCGCATGTCGGTACCTCGAAGTCGTCCGCGCATTCGTCGGCGGTCTCGATGCCAGGGCCCGGGATATCCGCCGTTGAAAGTGTCATAGAATAGTTCGGTGCCGACTGCGACGTCGAATGCCGGACGGTCCTCGCCGATCGGGCAATGCCGCCTTGCTTTGCGGCAGATCAAAGCGCCGCCGCGCGGGTCCTGTAACGTGAAAGCGCAATCCCGGAGGTGCCCATGATCACCCTAGACGACATCATCGGCCTGTGTCCGCTCACGGCCGAGGAGGTGGCCGCGATCGCCGAGCATGAACACGCCGACGATGTCTCGGCCGCCGCGCTGGCCGCCTATACGATGCACCTGCACAAGGGGCCGCAGGCGGTGCAGGGGATGATCTGCGACGACATCCGCGCCGCCCTGAACCGCGACGATCTCGACCATGCGCGCGAGCTGTTCGCCGCGCTGCGCCATTACATGTCCGAGCATCCGGAGGCCGCGCGCGGCGCCGAACCCTGACCTGGATCAAGGACGCACGGGCCGGCGCATGGCAGCATCCGGCCCAACGATCAACGCGGAGACATCGAACATGTGGCGGACCGTTCCCATCACGGCACTTTGCGCCGGCCTTGCATTGGCGGCCTGCGAACAGAAGGAGGCGACCGGCGCCGACCTTTATGCCGACCTGTGCGCCGGTTGCCATGGCGCGGGCGGCAAGGGCGACGGGCCCGGCGCCGACCTGCAGGCGGTGAAACCGGCGGACCTGACGCGCATCGCTTCGCGCAACGGCGGGGAATATCCGCGCGTGGCGGTGATGGCCAAGGTCCACGGCTATGCGCGCGGCGAGGACCATTACGGCGCGATGCCGGCTTTCTGGCCGCTGCTCGAAGGCCCCAAGGTGCTGGTCGATACCGGCGACGGTGTCATGACGCCGACGCCGGAGCCGCTGGTGCGGCTGGCCGACTATCTCGAAACCCTGCAGCAATAGCGAGGCGCGGCGATGACACGGAAAGGGCGCATGAGGAAGACGCTGGGGCCAGCATTCGCTGTCGCGGCGGCGATGGCCGGGGCCGGTCAGGCCCAGGATATCGAGGCGGGCGCCGAGAGTTTTGCGGCCCATTGCGCCACCTGCCATGGCTCGGATGCGGCCGGCGACGGGCCGATGGCGTCGATCCTGGTGAAACAGCCGCCCGATCTGACCCGGCTGGCCGCGCGCAACGGCGGCCTGTTTCCGCGCGCCCGCGTCGTGTTCCGCATCGACGGGCGTGACCAGCTGGTGGCGCATGGCGGCGAGATGCCGATCTTCGGCGGGCTGTTCGAAGGCAACACGGTGGCGATCAAGGACCAGTCTGGCCAGCCGATCCTGGCCAGCGAGGCGATCGTCGACCTGGTCGCCTGGCTGGAGACGATCCAGGAATAAGCCGCCTCAGGTCGCGCGCGCACGGACTGCGTATTGCAAACGTGCTGCATACACCATGGAACCGACCCGCCTTTCGGGGGGAGCCGGAATGCCTGCGGCACGCTAAGCGCCGTTACCCGGCACGTCGCCGCCGCGCCCGCCGAGCGATATCGGCGCCGCTGCGCTGGAAGGAATGGCGCGGCGGCGCGAAGGAGGCAGTGGCACCCGGTGCAGGGGAAAATGGGAGTCCCGGCTTCACCCCTCTGCCCGCCGGTCTAGATCGCGCCGTCGCGTTCGAGGCGGGATATCACCTCTGCACTGACGCCGAGCTCCTCCAGGATTGCCCGGCTGTGCTCTCCAAGCCCCGGCACCGGGTCCATGCGCGGCGCAAAGCCGTCCGACCGCCCCGGCGGCAGAAGCGCGGGGATCGGGCCCGCCGGGCTGCCGATCTCGGCCCAGCGCCCGCGCGCGGCCAGTTGCGCATGCGCCCAGAGCCCGGCCATGTCGTTGACCCGGGCGTTGGCGATGCCCGCGCCATTCAGCCGCGCGACGACCCGGTCCCCGGTGAGGTCCGCGAAAACCGTCTCGATGATGCCGCGCAGTGCGGCCTTGTTCTCGGCCCGCAGCGCGTTCGAGGCAAACCGCGCGTCGGCGGCAAGGTCCGGCTGCCGCAGCACCTCTTCGCAAAAGGCGCGCCATTCGCGCTCGTTCTGCAAGCCCATCATCACCACCGTGCCATCCCCGGCCGCGAACGGCCCGTAGGGGGAAATCGTCGCGTGTTCTCCCCCTTGACGCCGGGGCGGCGCGGCGCCGTCGAAGGCGTAATACATCGGAAAGCCCATCCACTCGGCCATCGCCTCGAGCATCGAGACGTCGATCTCGGCCCCCTGCCCGGTCCGGCCACGCTGGATCAGCGCCGCGAGGATCGAGCTGTGGGCGTACATCCCCGCGGCGATATCGGCGATCGAGATGCCGGCCTTGGACGGCACCTCCTCGGTGCCGGTGACCGACAGGAACCCCGCCTCGGCCTGGATCAGCAGGTCATAGGCCTTGCGGTCGCGCTCCGGCCCGTCGGCGCCGTAGCCGGAGATGTTGCAGACGATCAGCCCGGGATGCGCGTCTTTCAGCGCCGCCCGCGACACCCCCATCCGCGCCGCCGCCCCGGGGGCGAGGTTCTGCACCAGCACGTCCGCCTTGCCCAGCAGCGCGCGCAGCACCGCAGCCGCGTCCGGGTGCTTCAGATCCAGCGCCAGGCTTTCCTTCGACCGGTTGGTCCAGACGAAATGCGAGGCCAGCCCCTTGACCCGCGCGTCATAGGCGCGGGCGAAATCGCCGGTGCCGGGCCGCTCCACCTTGATCACCCGCGCGCCCAGATCGGCCAGCTGCCGGGTGCAGAACGGCGCCGCGATGGCATGTTCCAGCGACACCACGGTGATGCCGTCGAGCGGGCGCATCAGAACGACCGCGGCAGGCCGAGCACGTGCTCGGCCACGTATGCCAGGATCAGGTTGGTAGAGATCGGCGCCACCTGGTAAAGCCGGGTCTCGCGGAACTTGCGCTCGACATCGTATTCATGGGCGAAACCGAAGCCGCCGTGGAACTGCAGGCAGGCATTCGCGGCCTCCCAGCTGGCCTTGGCGGCGAGGTATTTCGCCATGTTCGCCTGCGCGCCGCAGGGCGCGCCCGCATCGAACAGCCGGCAGGCCTCCCAGCGCATCAGGTCGGCCGCCTCGACCTCGATCTTCGCCTCGGCGATGGGGAAGGCCACCCCCTGGTTCTGCCCGATGGGCCGGCCGAAGACTTCGCGCTCGCGGGCGTAGGCGGTGATCTTGTCCAGAAACCAGTGCCCGTCGCCGATGCATTCCGCCGCGATCAGCGTACGCTCGGCGTTGAGCCCGTCGAGGATGTAGCGAAAGCCCATGCCTTCCTCGCCGATCAGGTTCTCGGCCGGGATCTCGAGATCGTCGAAGAACAGCTCGTTGGTTTCGTGGTTGACCATGTTGGCGATCGGCTTGACCTCCAGCCCGCGGCCCACGGCGGCGCGCAGGTCGACGAGGAAGATCGACATGCCCAGCGACTTCTTCGCGACCTCGGCCAGCGGCGTGGTGCGCGCGAGAAGGATCATCAGGTCGGAATGCTGCACCCGGCTGATCCAGACCTTCTGGCCGTTGACGACATAGCGGTCACCCTTACGCACCGCCGTGGTCTTGATCTTCGTCGTGTCGGTGCCGGTGCTGGGCTCGGTCACGGCCATGCTCTGCAGCCGCAGCGCTCCGCTGGCGATCTTCGGCAGGTAATGGGTCTTCTGCGCGTCAGAGCCGTGCCGCAAGAGGGTTCCCATGTTATACATCTGCCCGTGGCAGGCCCCGGCATTGCCGCCGGCGCGGTTGATCTCCTCCATGATGACGCTGGCCTCGGCCAGGCCCAGCCCGGACCCGCCGTATTCCTCGGGGATCATCGCCGCCAGCCAGCCGGCCTGCGTCAGCGCGTCGACGAACTTCTCCGGATAGGCGCGGTCGCGGTCGATCCGGCGGTGGTAGTCCGGCGGGAAGGTGGCGCAGAGATCGCGGATCGCCGCGCGCAGTTCGGGGTATCGCTCGGTCATGGCGGCAGCCTAGACAAGTCCCGCCCGCCGTCAATTCCGCGCAGGCCCACGCCCCGCACGCAAACCCGGCCGCTTCTTCCGGTCGGAAATACGCAGGGCGCACCGGCCGCGACAGGCGCGGCACCGGCGCAGCTGGCTCACTCCCCAGGCCACGCCAAGAAAGGCGTGCGGCGCAGCCGCTCCTTCGGATCAGCCCCGCCCCGAGGATGCCAGCTCCGCCGTGGCCTCCATCGCCATCGCCCCGTCGCCGCGCCGCGCCCAGAGCCGCACACCGCCCGCGCCGGGCGCGCCGTGGACCGAGAACGCCTCGGTGTCGTAGAGCGTCGCCAGGTTGCGGAACCGGAACCCGGTGACCTGTGTGTCGGGACGTTCGCGGCGCAACAGGTCCAGCAGCAGGGTCGCGATCAGCGGGCCGTGGACCACCAGGCCGGGATAGCCCTCGACACCTGTCGCATAGGGCTGGTCGTAGTGGATGCGGTGGCCGTTGAAGGTCAGCGCCGAGTAGCGGAACAGAAGCACCGGGTCGGGGCGGATCACCCTTGAGAAGGCGCTGTCTTCCGGCGCGCGCGCCAGGGTTGGCGCGGGCGCCCCCGGCGCCGCCGCGGCGCGGTAGACGATGTCGTGTTCCTCCTCGACATGGACCGCGCCCGCGGGCCCGATCTCGTGCCGCACGGTGACGAAGACCAGGTCGCCGGTACGGCCCTCTTTGTGCTCGACCCGGGTGACCGTCGAGACCTTGCGCAGCACCGCCCCGATCCTCAAGGCCTCATCAAACCGGAACCGGCTGCCGGCCCACATCCGGCGCGGCAGCGGCACCGGCGGCAGGAAGCCGCCGCGCGCCGCGTGCCCGTCCGGCCCGACCCCGGCCAGCGGCGTCGCGCTGAGGAAGTGCAGCCAGTGCCAGAGCGGCGGCAACGCGTCACCGTCGTGGTATTCCGCGTCGTCGCGGTCCAGCGTGGCGGCCAGCGCGTTCGCCGGGAAGGCGGCGAGGCGTTCGACCCTTGTCTCGGTCGATCCGATCCATTGCCGCAAATGCGCGATGTCCAGTCCGCTGCCCATTTCCGCCCCCGCAATCGGCATGCCGCCTTCAGCGTAGAGGCGCAGCAGCGGCAGAGGCAAGCGCGCTCAGTCGTGGGAATGCGGCCCCAGCTTCTTGTGCAGCCGCGCGTCGTGGGTGGCGAAATGCCCGGTGAACCAGTCGCCCAGCACCTTGACCAGCGCCTCGGCGGAGCGGTCGGGATCGTGCGCCTGGTCGTCCATGATGTCGCGCAGGGCGTCGAGCAGGCGCTCGTGATCCTGCTTGTGGGGGTCGGTCTCGTCGTACCTGGAATCGCGCATCTGCTGTTCCTCGTGCGCGAAATGCGCCGAGATCGCGCGCAGCAGGTCGCCGAAGGCCCGGTCGAGTTGCGAGGGCGAGCTGTCGTCCCGGATCGCGCCCGCCGCGGCGTTCACCAGGTCGATCAGTTCGCGATGCTCGTGATCCACCGCCGGGTCGCCGACGCTGAATTCTTCTCGCCATTCCAGCAGCGCCATGTTCCTGTCTCCGTCAGTGAATGAAAAAACCGCCCGAGCCTGGGTCGTAGTCTATAGCCACGCTCTGCCCCGGCGCCAGGTCGATGCGGAACTCCGCAGCATCACCATAGCCCACTAGCGCGGGGTCGTCACGCAGGCGCAAGGCGATGTCATAGGTCCCGGCGGGCAGCTCGAAGTTCTGGTAGACCCGCGACGGCCCGGTGCCGGACAGGCCGGTGGGCGGCAGGCTCCGCGCCAGCACCGCCCTGCCATCCACGTCCATCTCGACATGGACCGGGGGGCGACGGCGCTCGCAGATCTGCGCCTGGCGCATGTTGCGCGGCAGCGCGTCCAGCTCGGCCTGGCTGCGGTCGCGGCAGGTGCGCGCGCCGCTGTGGGTAAAGCTCAGCCGGATCACGCCGTGACCGGCGGGCAGGCTTTGCCAGGACGGCCAGGCCGACAGCGCGGCCGCCGCCAGCACCAGTGCCAGGCTGACCAGCCCGCCCAGCGCAATATGCAGCCAGCGCCCGGTCACTCCGCCGCGCTCCGGCCAATTGCCTTGGCGCGGGCCTCCTGCTTTTCCTCGGCGCCGATCTGCCGCACCGGCCCGTAGGGCGCCATGTCGGCGAGCCGGGCCGAGAAGGCCGACACCTCCGCCTCGAGCCGGCCGGGTTCGGTCGGCCCGGCCCAGACCGTCAGGACACGCTCGCGCGGGACCCGGGCGCGCAGGTAGGGGTCGCGGCTGCGGCCGAAGCGCGCCTTGGTCCAGGCGGCGCCGACGCGGTTCTGGCAATCGCGCTCGGCGCAGCCGGCGACACAGACGCCCTCGGCCAGGCCGCGGCTTAGGATGAAGTCGATCAGCGAGGGCGGCAGCATGGCGACGCAAGGCAACACGATCCGGCCGCGCGCCTCTGCCCCGCCCGCGCCGTGGCCGCAGGCCAGCGTCAGCACCCGGCCGGGCCCCGCCAGCGCCTCGGCGGCGTCGATCACCTCGGCGCGCAGCTGCGCCAGCGGCCGCTGCGGCAGGTCGATACCGGTGATCAGATCGCCCGAGCGCCGGAACGGCGTCGAGGACGGGCAGGACCCCATGCAGATGCCGCAGGCGACGCAGCGGGCCGGGTCGACGGCGACCTCGAAACGGAACGGCGCGCCGTCGCTGCGCGGCTCCAGCGTGATGGCGGCATAGGGGCAGTCGGCGACGCAGCGGGCGCAGCCGTTGCAATGGTCGAGAAACACCTCGGCGGCCGGCGGATCGGCCCTGTGCGGCAACCACGGCAGGCCCGCCAGCAGGACGGTGAAGACCACGCAACCAGCCCAGATCACCCCCGCCGGCACCGATTCGATCACCGGGTAGAGGCCGAGCAGGAACCAGTCGAGCGCGATGCTTTGCGGCACCTGCGCCAGGTCGGCCTGGCCCAGAAGCGGCGCCGGCAGGATCAGCGATCCCGCGACCAGCGCGCCCAGGGTGATGACCGCCAGCCCGCGCGGCGGGCGGGTGCGCGGCTCTGATATCCGCTGGATGTGGATCCACATGGCCAGCAGCAGCAACAGCGGGATGGCGATGTGCAGGAACACCATCAGCGTGAAGAACCGGTCCGACAGCATCTGCGGCGACGCGAAGTTGCGGGCGATGGGTTCGCCGAACAGGCCCAGCGTGTCCAGAAGCTCGGTCGTGGTGACGGCGACATATTGCGCCAGCTTGTCCCAGACCAGCCAGTAGCCGGTGATGCCCGACAGGTAGACGAACCAGATCACCGGCACGCCGGTGAACCAGGAGAACCAGCGCGCGCCGCGATAGCGGTCCATCGCCCATTCGCGGACGAGGTGGGTGAACATCACCAGCACCATCAGGTCGGAGGCATAGCGGTGCAGGCTGCGCGCCACCCCGGCATGCCACCAGTGATCGGTGCTGAGCCACTCGACCGAGCCATAGGCCGCTTCAACCCCGGTGTCGAAGAAGATGAACAGGTAGACGCCGGTGAGGGCGACGATCCAGAACAGAAACCAGCCCAAAGGCCCAAGCTGCGCCAGGGGGTTCCAGTCGGGGCCGAAGGCGATGTCGAGCCCCCGTTCGGCACGGTCGAATCCGCGCCGCAGCGCGGCGCGCGCGGCCCCCATTACGCGCCCCCGGTCTCGGGAACGGGCCGCGCCGCCTTCAGCGCCCGGCGGCGCTCCAGCCACAGCCGCGCGATCACCCAGGCGAAGAGGATCAGCGACAGCGCGCCGAAGAACACGCCGAAGGCCAGGCTGTAGTCGATCCGGTAGGCGCCGGTCAGCGGGTTGTAGACGGTGCAGAGAAACGTCAGCCGGTCCCACAGGTCGGCGGGCGCGATGGAGCGCGTGGTGCGGCCCAGCGTCAGGTCCTTCAGCGGCTCCAGCAGCATCGGCAACGGGAATGCCTCGCCGTAGAGTTGCCGGTAGACCCGGCCCTCGGCATCGAGGATCGAGGTCTGGGTGACATGGGCGAAGCCGCCCGCCGCCTCGCGCCAGGCAAAGCCCAGTTCGGAGAGGAAGGCTTCGGTGGTCTCCTCGCCGGCGCTGGCGATGAACCAGTTTTCCTGGCCCAGAAGCTTGTGGGTTCCGGCGAAGCCCGCCAACTGGCCCGGCCGGTCGCCGCTGGCGTCGAAGCCGAAGGTCAGCACGGTGAAGCTGTCGCCACCCAGCACCCGGCGCGCCTCGGCGACCGACGTGCGCAGGTGGTCGGTGACGATGGGGCAGACGGTGGCGCAGCTTGTGTAGATCAGCGAGACCACCAGCGGCTTGCCGCGCAGGCTGTCGAGCGGCAATTCGCGGCCGCGATGGTCGCGCAGGACATGCGCCCCGGTCGCATTGCCGATGGCCGCCTGGCTTTCCTCGAAGGCGATCTCGGAATCGAGCTTTTCGGCGGCCCAGACAGGCCAGGCCAAGAGGGTGGCCAGAAGGCCGGCAGCGAGATGTTTCAGAATGCCCATGCGACCGCCCGGTCGGCGATGACGCCCGCGCCGACCAGCGCGAACTGGACAAGCGAAGCACGGAAGGTCGCCATCGCGGCGCGGCGGTCCGGACTGCGCAGGAGCTTCCAGCCCTGCGCCAGGAACAGCGCGCCGCCGGTGGCCGCGCACAGCCCGTAGACGATGCCCATGCCGAAAAGAAGCGGCGCCAGCGACAGGATCACCACGCCGAGGATGTGGACGAAGATCACCGGCCCCCAGACGCGATGCTCGGTCACCACCGGCAGCATCGGGATGCCGGCGCGGCGGTAATCCTCGCCCTTGGCGGCGGCCAGCGCCCAGAAATGCGGCGGCGTCCAGAGAAACAGCGCCGCGGCCAGCAGCATCGGCACCGGGCCGATCACCGGGCCGTACACGTCCGAGGCCGCCGCCGCGCCCGCCAGCAGCGCGAAGCTGCCCGAGGCGCCGCCGATCACCACGTTCCAGACGCTGCGCCGCTTCAGCCAGACGGTGTAGACGAAAGCGTAGGTCGCGGCGCCCAGGAACACCAGCGCGGTGGCCAGCGTGCCGCCCACCGACCAGGCCATGAACAGCGAGCCTGCCAGCAGCGCGGTAAATGTCAGCGGCCAGATCGCGCCCGCCTTCAACGTACCACTGGCGAAGGGCCGCAGCCGGGTGCGCGCCATCTGCCGGTCGCTGTCGCGTTCGAAATAATGGTTGTAGGCTCCCGCCGCGCCAGAGGCGCCCAGCACGGCAAGGGTGAAGACAGCGGCCTCGACCCAGCCCAGCCCGCCGCCCGCCGTGGTCAGCACCCCGATCAGCGCGGCCAGCGCCACGAAGGATCCGATGCGCAGCTTCA
>JAHELH010000298.1 GCA_024644285.1 Paracoccaceae bacterium
ATGGTGAACCCCGGCGCAACCGTCTGGCTGTCCGACCCGACCTGGCCGAACCACGTCTCGATCCTCAAACATCTGGGCATCCCCCAGCGACAGTACCGCTATTTCGACGACGAGACCCGCGCCGTCGATTTCGACGGCATGATGGCCGATCTCGCTGACGTAAAGTCTGGCGACGTCGTGCTGCTGCACGGCTGCTGCCACAACCCCACCGGCGCGAACCTGAACAAGACCCAGTGGCAGGACGTGGCGAAGCTCATCGTCGACAAGGGCGCCACCCCGATGATCGACATCGCCTACCAGGGCTTCGGCGACGGGCTGGACGAGGACGCGCAGGGCACCCGCATCATCGCGCGCACCTGCCCCGAGACTCTGATCGCCGCCAGCTGCTCGAAGAATTTCGGCATCTACCGCGAACGCACCGGCGCGCTGATCGCCATCGCACCCCAGGCGAAGGCCAAGGCGACCGTGCAGGGCACGCTGAACCATCTCAACCGACAGAACTTCTCGTTCCCGCCCGATCACGGCGCCCGTCTCGTCAGCATGATCCTGTCCGACCCCGCCCTGCGCGAGGACTGGCAGGAAGAGCTGGAAGACATGCGCCAGGGTATGCTGGCCCTCCGCAAGCAGCTGGCCGACGAATTGCGCAGGGCCACCGGCTCCGACCGCTTCGGCTTCATCGCCCAGCACCGCGGCATGTTCAGCCGGATCGGCGCCACGCCGGACCAGGTCGAGGCGATGCGCGACAAGCACGGCATCTACATGGTCGGCGACAGCCGATTGAACATCGCCGGGCTCAACGCCCAGACCGTGCCGATCCTGGCAAAGGCGATTGCCGATGTTGGCGTCTGACCCATAGCCTGCGTACCCGCGCGCACCGCCTGAACTCCCCAGGGTAGACAATCCGTGCTACGCTTCGCTCTCAAATCCATTTCAGAGGGAGCATTTTCATGGCCGTTACGCTTGATATCCAGCAACCGCAGCCCTTCGACCTTGTCAGCCACGAGGTCCTGATCGCCGGCAACGCCGTCGCCTTCGAGGGCACGCTGACAATCACCATCGGCGAGGGACACGACGAATATTCCTCGTTCAACCAGGTCGGCAGCACCGCCCTGCGCCAGTTCCAGGGCTCGATCACGATCCCCGAGGACAACGCCTTCAAGCTCAACCGCCTCTTGCTGAGGCTCGCCGACGATACCGGCAACGAGGACGGCCCCGCTGTCTTCATCCCCGTCCTGTTCGGCCCGATGATCCTGCCGGGATACGGCGGCTACCGGCCCTACACCGTCAAGCGCGGCGACAACCTGACCAAGATCGCCCGCGCCCAGTACGGCAACGACGATTTCCAGCCGATCCTGCAGGCCAACCAGCACGTCATCGATAACCCGAACCTGATCTTCCCGGGTCAGGTCCTGCGCATCCCCCGCAACGACGTCTGAGGGCGCCGGCTTCGGAACCCGGCCCAAACCGCTGGCGTTGACTGATCAACCCGAAACCCTTTCAGGAGGCCAGTCATGCTGTGCAGGATCAGCCCCTCGAACGGAGACGGCTCGCCCCGGGTGGCCGGTTTCTACGAGGAAAAGACCGGAAGCATTCAATACGTCGTCATCGACGAAGCGTCGAATAAGGCCGCGTTGATCGACATCGTGCAGGATTTCGACACGACGAACGCCAGCACGGCGACGGACACGGCCCAGGAGATCCTTCGTTTTGCGCAGGACGAGGGCCTGACGGTGGAATGGGTGCTCGACACCCACCCCCACGCCGATCACTTCATGGCCTCTGCCTGGCTCAAGGAACAAACCGGCGCGCCGAACGGCATCGGCGAGCAGGTGAAGGAGATCGCGAAGATCTGGCGCCGCATCTACGGCATGCCCGACGCATTCGATCCCGAAGCCGATTTCGACCGCCTCTTCGAGGATGGCGAGACATTCAGGATCGGCGAGCTTGACGCCCGCGTGATGCTGTCGCCCGGCCATACGCCCGGCTCGGTGACCTACGTGGTCGGCGACGCCGCCTTCGTCCACGACACCTTCATGCATGTCGATTTCGGCACCGCGCGTTGCGACTTTCCCGGCGGCTCGGCGAAAGAGATGTACCGGACCCTGCGGCGCATCCTCGACTTGCCCGACGACACCCGACTCTTCGTTGGCCACGATTACGGGACCGAGGACCGCAGCGCGCCCGCCTGGGAAGCCACGGTCAAGAAGCATCGCGAGGAGAACGCCCATATCGGTGGCGGTATCTCGGAAGCGGACTTCGTCCACCTCAGGACCGAACGCGACAAGACGCTCGATCTGCCCGACCAGATGCTCTACGCGCTACAGGTGAACTTGCGCGCGGGCCAGGTGCCAGACCGCTTCACCATCCCCGCGAACACCATCGAAGACTGGAGAGAGATATGAAGACCGAAAGCGCCGAAGGCGGCACGCTGGAAACCTGGACCGTCGACGAAGTGGCCGAGGCGCTCGACCGGCGCGAAATCGTGCTGATCGACGTGCGCACCCCGCCGGAATACATGGTGGACCACATCGAGGGCGCGCTCTTGATGCCGCTGCCGTTCTTCGCCCCGTCCGCGCTGCCAACCCAGGCCGGCAAGCGGCTGGTCTTTCACTGCGGCTCGGGCGCGCGCTCCGGGAAGGCGGCGCATCAGGCGCTGAAGGCCGGCATCGACCCGGTGGCGCATCTCGAAGGCGGGATGGGCGCGTGGAAAAAGGCCGGGCGCCCGCACATCGCCATCGACATGGCCACAGGTGCTCCGAAACGCGTGGATGGATCGGGGGACTGACCCAGCCGCAGAATGCTACGCGCGGCCACGCAACTTCAATTCGTCCGCACCTCCGGCGGCGCACCGAACTGGGCATTCGCCTTTCTAAGCACCGCGCTCCGTAACTCGTCGGACAGGGCCTCATCCTCCACGGCGCGCGCAAGCACCATGCCGCCAACGCACAGCGCCACCATGCCGATGGCGCGCTCCCGTGCCGGCACGTCATCATGCGGCAGCCCGGCCTGGAACACGCCGATCATCAGTTCCAGAACCTTCTGGAACGCGGATTTGAGCTTGCTGTCGCCACGCGCGACGTCACTGGGCAGCCCGATCATCGGGCACGACCCGTCGCGATCTTCCAGATGTTCGCGAGAGAGATATGCGTTCACGATCAGCCGCGCCAATCGCTCGCCGTCCGCGG
>JAHELH010000299.1 GCA_024644285.1 Paracoccaceae bacterium
GCCCAGGCCGGGCTGGTCGACCAGGTGCGCCGGGGACGCTCGATCATCTGCGTCGCCGCGGCCTATGAGAAGATGACCGAGCTGTCGCAATACCTGCTGTCGGAATGCTGCGCCGACAGTGCCGATCCGAAGGTGCATGGCCATGACTGACCTGACGGGCCGCCTGCCGAACGCGCCCGCGCTGTGGAAGCGCGCCGACAAGGCCTGGGTCGCCATCGTGCTGATCCCGCTGGCGCTGGCGCTGTTCGATCCCGCGCGGGTCTGGCCGACGATCTCCTTCGCGCTGACGGCCCTGGGCCATACCGGCATCTTCATTGTCTTCGCGGTGCTGGCGGTGGCCTACATGAAGGCCACCGGCGCCGAGGCGCTCTTGGCGCGCGCCTTCGAGGGGCGCGAGGTGCGGATGATCGTGATGGCCGCGCTTTTGGGCGGGCTGTCGCCATTTTGCTCTTGCGAGGTGATCCCGTTCATTGCCGCGATGCTGGCGCTGGGCGCGCCGTTGTCGGCGATCATGGCGTTCTGGCTCGCCTCGCCGCTGATGGATCCGGCGATGTTCCTGATCACCGCCGGCACGCTGGGCTTTCCCTTCGCCATCGCCAAGACCGTGGCCGCCGTCGGCATCGGGCTGGGCGGCGGGTTCTTCGTGCGGGCGCTGTCGGGCAGCCTGCTGTTCGCCGATCCGCTGAAGGCCGCGCCAAAGCAGGCGTGCTGCGGGTCCTCCTGCGGGTCCGATCCGTTCAAGGCCGAGGTGCAATGGCGGTTCTGGCAGGAGGCGCCGCGCCGCGCGACCTTCCGCGAGACGGTGATCGAGAACGCGCTGTTCCTCGGCAAGTGGCTGCTTCTGGCCTATCTGATCGAAAGCCTGATGCTGGATTACGTGCCGGCGGAACTGATCGCCGGCGTGCTGGGCGGCGACGGTGTGTTTCCCATCGTGCTGGGCGCGCTGGTCGGCGCGCCGGCCTATCTGAACGGCTATGCCGCGGTGCCGCTGGTCGAGGCGCTGTTGGCGCAGGGCATGGCGGACGGCGCGGCGATGTCCTTCGTCATCGCCGGCGGGGTCAGCTGCATCCCGGCTGCGGTCGCGGTCTGGGCGCTGGTCAAGCCGCGGGTCTTCGCCGCCTATCTGGGCATCGCGGTGACGGGCGCGGTGCTGGCGGGACTTGCCTGGGGCGCGGTGGCGTGAGCCCGGGCGGGGGTGGGGTGAAACCCGCCCAAGGCCGGTCTCAGCTTGCGAAGTTCACGATCAGCGTCACGCCCAGCACGATGGCGATGGCCAGCACCATCGAGCCGGTGGGCCAGATCGCGGCCATCCGGCCCTCGGGCCCGTGGCTGCGGTAGAGCCCGCGCATCACCCCGGACAGACCGGCCTCGATCGACCGGGCCCAGAGCGCCCAGAAAGCAGCCAGCCAGCCCGAGAGCGCCCGCAGGATCGCCGGCAGCAGGCGGCGGTAGGTCCAGTCGAAATCCAGGTTGATCGCGCGCATCTCGCGCGGGTAGACGCCGAGATGCACGAGAACCACGAAGGCCAGGGCGGCTGCCATCAGATACTGCATCTGGGTGATGAGATGGGTCACCGTATAGGCTTCGTAATCCACCGGGTAGGGCAGCAGCGCGTAGAGCGGCCCGGGGAAGATACCGATCAGGACGCACAGCGCCGCCGGAATGCCCATCGCCAGCAGCATGTGCGGCGGCGCCTCCTTGGGCCGCAGGCCGCTGTCCCGGGCGAAAAAGATGAAGTACGGCACCTTGATCCCGGTCTTGTGCAGCACGCCGGCGGAGGCGAACAGCAGCGCCGCCCAGGCAAGGGTGTAATGCTCGTGCGCCGCCGCCGACAGGATCAGCGATTTGGACACGAACCCGGAAAACAGCGGGAAGGCGGAAATGGCCATTGCGCCGATCACGCAGAAAATCGCGGTCAGCGGCATGGTGCGGTAGAGCCCGCCGAGATCAGAGCCCCTTGCTGTTCCGGTGCGGAACATGACCGCGCCCACCGTCATGAACAGCAGGCTCTTGTACAGGATATGGGCCACCGCATGCGCCGCGACGCCGTTCAGCGCCAGTTCGGTGCCGACGCCGACGCCCACCACCATGAAGCCCAGCTGGTTATTCAGCGAATAGGCCAGCACCCGGCGCATGTCGTTCTCGATGATCGCGTAGAACACCGGCACCACGGCCATGATCGCGCCCAGCCAGATCAGGGTCTCGGTCCCGGCGAACCCGCGCGCCAGCGCGTAGATCGCAAGCTTGGTGGTGAAGGCAGAGAGGATCACCGTGCCGGTGATGGTGGCCGCCGGATAGGCGTCCTGCAGCCAGTTGTGCAACAGCGGAAACGCCGCCTTGATGCCGAAGGCCAGGAAGATCGCCCAGGTCGCCGGGCTGCCCAGCGTCATCGCCTCGAAGGCCAGCGACCCGGTGTCGCGCCAGTAGAGCCCCGCCCCCGCCAGCAGCAGCACGCCCGATCCGATCTGGATCACCAGATAGCGCAATCCGGTGTGGTAGGCCCCTTGCGTCCGCCGTGCCCAGATCAGGAAGACCGAGGTGATCGCGGTGCCTTCCCAGAACAGGAACAGCGTGATCATGTCGCCGGCAAAGGTCGCGCCGATGGCCGAGCCTGCATAGAGCAGCGCCGCCACCTGCTGCAGGAGGTCGCGGACATGCCAGGCGTAGAGGTTGCCCAGAAAGGCTGCGAAGCAGAAGATCAGCGCGAAGACCCGGCTCAGTTTGTCGACGCGAGTGAATTCCAGTTCCACCCCGATCAGCGTCGCGGTCCAGAGATTGCCCTCGGGCAGCGCCCAGACCATGGCGAAGGCGACAAGCGGCACCGCCAGCAACAGCCCGGCGCGCGCCGGTCCGCGCGGCAGGACCAGCAGCAGCGCCGCGCCGGCGAAGAACAGGAAGGCCACGGGGAAGGCTTCAGCCATCGTGCGCCTCCCGCTCCAACCCGTCCTCGGGATAGGCCTCGGCATCGGTGGAATGCGGCGCGTAGTAATCCTCGGGCCGCTTCAGCAGGAACCGCATCGCCATGGCGACGATGACGGCGACGAGGCCGGTGGCAAGGCCGAAAAGGGCGTAGAAGCCGAAGACCTTTTCGACGTCGAGGTATGTTTTCTTGTAATATGCGACGTCCGCGAGGAAGAGCAGCACGACGATGACCGCAAGACCAATCAAAACGGCTTTGC
>JAHELH010000300.1 GCA_024644285.1 Paracoccaceae bacterium
ACGCCGTCGGCAAACAGGTTCGCCAGCCCGAAGACCAGCACCGCCAGCGTGCCGATCTGCCCCGCGCCCTCGGCGCCGGCTCCAGCGAAACCCGCGACGATGGCGAAGGTGGTGACGATGCCGTCATTGCCGCCATAGACGATCTGCTTGAGGTATTGCTGCGCCCGGCGCAGCGGCGCGGGCCGGGCGCGTGGCGCGTCGGTTGGATTGGTGATTGTCGGACCCTTTCCTGGTGACCGGACGCTGTCGCCGGCAGCAGCCAGACTAGCAGGGCGCGCGGCGGAAAGGTGTGACCCAGATCAAAAGGCTGGCCGCCGCATCGGCGGCCAGCATGTACAATCGATCAGGCCACGTCGAACCGGTCGAGCATCATCACCTTGTCCCAGGCCTTGACGAAGTCCGCCACGAAGCTTTCGCGCGCATCTTCCGCCGCATAGACCTCGGCCAGGGCGCGCAGCTGCGAGTTCGATCCGAAGACCAGATCAACCCGGCTGCCGGTCCACTTTATGTTCCCGCTGTCGCGGTCGCGGCCTTCGAAGACGTGCTCGTTGTCCGCGCTGGCCTTCCAGGCCACGCCCATGTCCAGCAGGTTGACGAAGAAGTCGTTCGTCAGCTGGCCGGGCCGGTCGGTGAAGACGCCGTGGCTCGATCCGTCCGCGTTGGTGCCCAGCACCCGCAGGCCGCCGATCAGCACCGTCATCTCGGGCGCGGTCAGGGTCAAGAGCTGCGCCCGGTCGACCAGCAGCTGTTCGGCCGGCACGGTGTATTCGACCGACACGTAGTTGCGGAACCCGTCCGCCTTTGGCTCCAGCGGCTCGAAGCTTTCGGCGTCGGTCTGCTCCTGGCTGGCGTCCATCCGGCCCGGCGTGAACGGCACCGCGACGTCGTGGCCGGCATCCTTCGCCGCCTTCTCCACCCCGGCGCAGCCCGCCAGCACGATCAGGTCCGCGAGCGAGATACGCTTGCCGCCCGACTGCGCGCCGTTGAACTCCGACCGGATGGTTTCCAGCTTGTCCAGCACGCGGGCAAGCTGTTCGGGTCGGTTCACCTCCCAGTCCTTCTGGGGGCTGAGCCGGATCCGCGCGCCATTGGCGCCGCCGCGCTTGTCCGAGCCGCGGAAGGTCGAGGCCGAGGCCCAGGCGGTCGAAACCAGGTCCGACGCCGACAGGCCGCTGTCCAGCACCCTGGATTTCAGCGCGTCGACGTCCGCGGCGTTGACCAAATCGTGGTCGCAGGCCGGGATCGGGTCCTGCCAGATCAGGTCCTCGTCCGGCACCTCCTTGCCCAGGTAGCGCAGCTTCGGCCCCATATCGCGGTGGGTCAGCTTGAACCATGCGCGGGCGAAGGCATCGGCGAATTCGTCGGGGTTCTCGTAGAACCGGCGCGAGATCTGCTCGTAGACCGGGTCCATCCGCAGCGACAGGTCGGTCGTCAGCATGTTCGGCACCCGGGTCTTGCCCGGTTCGTGCGGGTCGGGGGCCTTGGCGATGGCGTCCTGGTTCTTCGGCTGCCACTGATGCGCACCGGCGGGGCTTTTCGTCAACTCCCACTCGTTCTCGAACAGGTTGGCGAAATAGCCCATGCCCCATTTCGTCGGCGTCGAGGTCCAGATAACCTCAAGGCCGCTGGTGAAGGTCTCGTTGCCGCTGCCCGAGGTCCAGCCAAAGCCCTGCTCGGCGATGTCGGCGCCTTCCGGCTCGGACCCGACGGCTTCGGGGTCGCCATTGCCATGACACTTGCCGAAGGTGTGGCCGCCGGCGATCAGCGCCACGGTCTCTTCGTCGTTCATCGCCATCCGGCCAAAGGTCTCGCGGATGTCTTGCGCCGCGGCGACCGGGTCCGGCTCGCCGTTCGGTCCCTCAGGGTTGACGTAGATCAGCCCCATCTGCACCGCGGCCAGCGGGTTCTCCAGCGCGCGGCCCTCGGAATAGCGCTTGTCGCCCAGCCATTCCTCCTCGGTGCCCCAATAGACGTCTTCTTCGGGCTCCCAGATATCCTCGCGCCCGCCGCCGAAGCCGAAGGTCTTGAAACCCATATCCTCCAGCGCGCAATTGCCCGCCAGCACCAGCAGGTCGGCCCAGGACAGGTTGCGCCCGTATTTCTTCTTCACCGGCCAGAGCAGCCGCCGCGCCTTGTCGAGGTTGGCGTTGTCGGGCCAGGAATTCAGCGGCGCAAAGCGCTGCGACCCCGACGACGCCCCGCCGCGCCCGTCGCCGGTGCGGTAGGTGCCCGCGGCATGCCAGGCCATGCGGATGAAGAACGGCCCGTAATGGCCCCAATCGGCCGGCCACCAGGGCTGGCTGTCCTTCATCAGCGCGTAGATGTCCGCCTTGACCGCATCGAGATCGAGCGCCTTGAAGGCCTCGGCATAGTCAAAACCGTCGCCGTAGGGATCCATCGACGGCGGGTTCTGGTGCAGCATCTTCAGGTTCAGCTGGTTCGGCCACCAGTCGCGATTCGACCGCGCGGCAAAGGTGGTGTGGAAAACGGGGCACTTGGTCATCGCGCTGGCGTCGTTTCCGTCCATGTCTCTCTCCAATCTGTTGGGCAATTTGTGTTTTTGTCAGGGGGCGGGGTCTCGAAGGCGCGCCGATGCCCAAGTCCCGTCTGGAATCATTCTAAGTCCCCCGGGGCCGGGCGCAACGTGAAACTTTGCCGCGCCTGCGGCCGTGCCGGGCATGTCGCCTTTAGGCGAGATTTTCGCCCGGGCGCCGCCAACATGGGCGGGCATTGCAGAAAGAACGCTATCCGATGACACACCCCCACGCCTCCGATCGCCCGGCGATGTCCGACCGGGCGCTCAGCCGGCTGGCCTTGTCCGCCACGCTGCATTGCCTGACCGGTTGCGGCATCGGAGAGGTGCTGGGGCTGGTGATCGGCACGGCGCTGGGCTGGGGCACAGTCGCGACCATCGCGCTGGCGGTGGGGTTGGCCTTCTTCTTCGGCTATTTGCTCGCCATGCTGCCGCTTCTGCGCTCCGGTCTCGGCCTCCGCGCCGCGCTGCGCATCGCGCTGGCCGCGGACACGGTGTCGATCACCGTGATGGAAATCGTCGACAACGCGGTGATGCTGGCGGTCCCGGGTGCGATGGACGCGCCGCTGACCTCGCTTTTGTTCTGGGGTCCGCTGGCCGGGGCGCTGATCGTGGCGGCCATCGTCGTCTACCC
>JAHELH010000039.1:0-1372 GCA_024644285.1 Paracoccaceae bacterium
TTTCCCGCATTCTTCGCCTGCGGGTCGCGCGCCAGGGTGCCGGTCGCCTCGCGCAGCGCGGCCCAGCGGTCGGACCGCAGCTGGATCGCCGAGTAATATTCGTTCACAGAAGACATCGGTCATTCTCCGCCGTTCTGGGGCGGACGACCGATGCCGAGGCGCGGGGGCGCGCCGGGGCGGGCCGTCTACCCGTTGGAAGTCTTCCCCAAAATCGGCGTGACGCCTTTTATCTGGGTAAAGTCGTAGGGCGCCGATCCCGGCGCGGTCTCTCTAGGGACATCGACATGCAGCCCGGCGCGCGATCCCTGCTGCGGGATTTCGAGTGGGCCGAGCCGGTGCAGATAGGCGTCGGTGCCGCTGTTGCGGTCGTAGACCGAGAAATCGACGGACCGGTCGCGGAAGCTTTTCAGAACCTGTCCCAGGCCCCTCATCCCAGTCTCGCGCTGGCGGCGGACCATGGACAGGTCGATCTCGATCGGAAACTGGTCTTCCTGTCCGGCCGACTGGTGCAGCACCATCGAGGTCGGATCGACGACGCAGGACTTGCCGACGCCGCCGGCGCCCAGGCCGTTCACGTCGATGACGTAGCACTGGAACTGCGCTGCGGTGGCCCGCGCGATGGCCAGTTCCGCATCGCGGTCGGTGGTGCCGGTCAGCACCGGGTGCAGCAGCACCTCGACCCCCTGGCTGGTCAGCTGCCGCGTGGTTTCCGGGAACCAGATGTCATAGCAGATCGACAGGCCGAAGCGGCCGACCTCGGGCACGTCGAAGATGCAGAACTCGGTCCCGGCCTCGACATCGGCCTCGTAGGGCCGGAACGGGAACATCTTGCGGTAGCTGGTGACGATCTCGCCCTGCGGGTTGATCACCACCGAGGTGTTGTAGATGTGGCCGCTTTCGGCCTTCTCGAACATCGAGCCGGGGATCAGCCAGATCCGGTGCTTGCGCGCAGCCTCGCAGAATTGCGCCGTGGTGTCGTTGTAGAAGGGCTGCGCGAATTTCGGCAGCGGGCCAAAGGGGGCCAGCTCGCTGAACAGGACCATCTGGGTCCAGGGAAAGCGCGCCATCAGCACGTCGAGCCTGTGCAGCATGCCCTCGACATTCGATTGCAGGGCAGAAACGTGCATCTGTACGCCGCAGATTGCGAAAGGCGTCATGGGTTCTTACTCCGTGGCCGCGGGGGCCGCCTTTTTGGCATGCTCGATTGTGGACCCGCGCTTGGCACTCCCTTTACGCTCTTCGGTCGGACGCCGAAACCGAAGAATGCCGCAACGCAGCGTCATCTCCGGCAGTGGGCGGTTTCGGACACATCCGGTCAGGCCGTGGCCCGCCGGGCCGTGGCTTTCTCGGCTCGTCCCCTCTGCAGCATGAC
>JAHELH010000039.1:1472-12723 GCA_024644285.1 Paracoccaceae bacterium
GGCAGGGCGGCGGTTCGCAAGCTATAGAAGAACGCCACCCCGCCGGTCTTGATCGGATCGCCCCCCGACACCGCCGCGGCGGCGAAAGAGGCCAGGCCGACCGGAGGCGTCACGTCGGCCATGATGCCGAAGTAGAAGACGAACAGGTGCACCGCGATCAGCGGCACGATCAGCCCGTTCTGCTGGCCCAGCGTCACGATGACCGGCGCCAGCAGGGCCGAGACCACGATGTAGTTCGCCGTGGTCGGCAAGCCCATGCCGAGGATCAGCGACAGGATCGCGGTCAGGAACAGGATCGCAAGGATGTTGCCGCCCGACAGCACCTCGACCACGTCGGCC
Source organism: Paracoccaceae bacterium (assembly GCA_024644285.1). Classification (GTDB taxonomy): domain Bacteria; phylum Pseudomonadota; class Alphaproteobacteria; order Rhodobacterales; family Rhodobacteraceae; genus JAHELH01. Next base: position 1,812 of record JAHELH010000039.1, read on the forward strand.
AGCGCACTGCCCACGCCGGTCTGGCTGACCGCGCCGACGATGATGCCGGCGGTCGCGGTGGCGATGCCGATGCCGATCATGTTGCGCGCGCCGGTGGCCAGGCCGTCAAACAGGTCCATGACGCCTTCCTTGACGCTGGCGGCGATGCCGCCGTGGTTGCGGAACAGAGCCATCAACGGGCGCTGGGTGACCAGGATGAAGATCATGTAGGCGGTGGCCCAGAAGGCCGAGAGGCCGGGCGACAGCCGGTCGATCATCAGCGCCCAGACCAGCACCACAACGGGCAGGATGTAGTGCAGGCCCGAGCGAATCGTCGGACCCGGCAGCGGCAGTTTCTGCACCGGAGCGTTCGGATCGTCCAGCTTGAGGGGCGCTTCTTTCGAGGCGACATAAACCAGCCCGACGTAAACCGCCGTCAGGAAGGCAAAGATGATGTATCCCGCGGTTTCCGGGAAGGCCGGACGGATCCAGCCCATGCCGTAATAGACCGCGAACGAGATGACGCAGATCGCCGCAATGGTGAAGGCGATGCCGATCAGCCGCTGCACGATGGGTTTCGGCGTGTAGGCGCGCGGCAGGCCTTCCATGCCGGCTTTCAGTGCTTCGAGGTGCACGATGTAGACCAGCGCGATATAGCTGATCAGCGCCGGCAGGAAGGCGTGCTTGACCACGTCGAAATAGGGGATGCCGACATATTCGACCATCAGGAACGCCGCGGCGCCCATCACCGGCGGCATGATCTGGCCGTTGACCGAGGATGCCACCTCGACCGCGCCGGCCTTTTCAGAGGAGAAGCCGACCTTCTTCATCAGCGGGATGGTGAAGGTGCCGGTGGTCACCACGTTGGCGATGGACGAGCCCGAGATCAGCCCGGTCATCGCCGAGGAGACGACGGCGGCCTTGGCCGGTCCGCCCTTCATGTGGCCCATCAGGCTGAAGGCCACCTGGATAAAGTAGTTGCCTGCCCCGGCGCGGTCCAGGAGCGAGCCGAACAGCACGAACAGAAAGACGAACCCGGTGGAAACACCCAGGGCGATGCCGAAGACGCCCTCGGTGGTGATCCACTGGTGATTGACGATTTCGGACAGGTTGTTGCCCTTGTGGGCGATGATGTCGGGCATCCACGGCCCGAGCACGGTGTAAATTAGGAACACCGATGCCACGATCATCAACGCCGGGCCGAGCGCGCGGCGCGTGGCCTCGAGCAGCAGCATCAGGCCCACGACCGAAACCACGAAATCCTGCAGGATCGGCGCGCCGACCCGGCCCGAGATGTCACGATAGAACGTGTAGAGATACAGCGCCGACAGCGCGCCGACGACGGCCAGCGCCCATTCCCAGGGCGGAATCCGGTCCTTGGGCGAGCCCAGCACGACGGCGGCCACGATCAGGAAGGCGACGAGCGGGATCCACCAGACCGGCGTGCCCTCCTTGGCGCTGATGACGAACAGGGCCGCGAGGATCAACGGGATCGCGACGCCCAGGCCGATCTGGAAATTCGAGCGTGTCGCGGGAAAGGCGGCGAAGGCCAGGAAAATGGCAAAGGCCAGGTGGATCGACCGCGCCTCGGTGTCGTTGAAGACGCCCCAACCGACCATGAACGGGATCGGCGAGGCGAACCAAAGCTGGAACAGCGACCAGGCGATGGCCACAAGTGTGAGAAACAGGCCGATTGTGCCGCCCGCGGATCGGCCTCCGGTATCGGAAGAGGCAACAAGTTCGTCGAGTTCTGCTTGGCTGAGACCCCCACGGCCTGCGGCGGCGGCTTCTACGGCTGCAGCTTGCTGTTGGTCCTTCTCCGACATCTTGTCCCCGCGCACCGTAAATTGTCGGCGCGTCCCTGTTGTTGCGTCAGTCGTTCCCTAGTTCGCAGGAGGACGCGTTTCCGCGTCCTCCCATCGTTTGGCGGGCGTGCGGATTACATCCAGCCACGCTCTTTGTAGTACTTCTCGGCACCCGGATGCAGCGGGGCAGAGAGCCCGTCCATGATCATTTCCTCTTCCTTGAGGTTCTCGAAGGCCGGGTGCAGCTTCTTGAAGCGGTCGAAATTGTCGAAGACCGCCTTGACCACCTGGTAGACCACGTCCTCGGGTACATCGGACGAGGTGACGAAGGTCGCCTTCACCCCGAAGGTCTCGACGTCGTCATCGGTGCCCTTGTACATGCCGCCCGGGATGGTGGCCTTGGCGTAGAACGGGTTGTCGTTCACGAGGCCGTCGATGGCGTCGCCCGTCACCGGCACGATTTTCGCGTCGGTGGTCGACACCGCTTCCTGGATCGAGCCGTTGGGGTGGCCGACGGTATAGACGATGGCGTCAACCTTGTTGTCGCCGAGCGCCGCGGCCTGTTCGGCCGGCTTTAGTTCGGATGCGAGCGAGAAATCCGAGGCCGCCTTGCCCATCGAGTTCAGCACGACGTCCATAGTCGCCCGCTGGCCGGAACCGGGGTTGCCGACGTTGACGCGCTTGCCGAACAGGTCTTCGAAGGTGTTCACGCCGCTATCGGCGCGGGCGACGACGGTGAAAGGTTCGCCATGCACCGAGAAGACGGCGCGCAGCTTGTCGAACTTGTCGCCCTCGAATTCCGACGTGCCGTTATAGGCATGGTATTGCCAGTCGGACTGGGCCACGCCCATGTCCATGTCGCCGGCCTTGATGGCGTTGATGTTTGCGATCGAGCCGCCGGTCGAGGGCGCGGTGCATTTCAGACCGTGCTCGGCGGTGCCGCGGTTCACCAGGCGGCAGATCGACTGGCCAACGACGAAGTAGACGCCGGTCTGGCCGCCGGTCCCGATGGTGATGAAACGCTCTTCCTGAGCCGTCGCGGCACCAGCGACGAGCGCTGCTGCAAAGGCGGCAGTCCTGAGTGTTTTCATAGGTTCAGTCTCCCTTTGGTCGGTTCGGTCTGTCCGAACACATTATGGTGTAACAGGATTTTCCGGGACAGCCCGAAAGCCCTGTCGCTTGTCTTGCGCGGCTCCAGCCCGAAATGCGCGGCCCGATCCAAGACCGGAGCGGCCACGATTCGATCCGGTTTCGCCCACCCTGATCTTAACTTTGATTTCAACGTCGGCTAGGGCTTTGCGCGGATCGCGCATTCGCTGAAGGTAGAATTGTTTAATATTTTATTCAAGGATGTTAAGAATAGTGCGAGAAAGTGCGGATCCGGGACATTGCGGCGCGGGGCGCGCGCCCGGCGGATCTGGACAAGGCGGCGGTGGCACGGTCGAATTGCCGGGCCGGAACAGGCCGGCGGGGGAGGGTGCGAACGTGAAGGATCTGCTGACGATGGAGCGCTACGCGACTTTCGCGCTTTGTGTGCTGCTGGCTCTTGTTTCGCTGATCGCGGCCATCTGGTCGGCGTGGATGTTGATCCCGTTCGGGATTTTCGCGGCGCTGTCGCTGCTGGGCGTTTACGACGTGGTTCAGCCGCGGCACTCGATCCTGCGCAATTACCCGATCTTGGGCCACATGCGGTTTCTGTTCGAGGGCATCCGGCCCGAGATCAGGCAGTACCTGATCGAAAGCGACCAGGACGAGGAACCGTTCAGCCGCGACGCCCGCTCGTTGGTTTACCAACGTGCCAAGGGGGTGGAGGATAAGCGCCCGTTCGGCACCCGGCAGCGGGTCTACGATGCCGGGTATTCATGGCTGACCCATTCGATCAACCCGGTACACCTGGCCGATACCGATTTCCGCGTGACGATCGGCAACGAGGATTGCAAACAGCCCTACCAGGCCTCGCTCTACAACATCTCGGCGATGAGTTTCGGCGCGCTGTCGGCGAACGCGATCCTGGCGCTGAACAAGGGCGCCAAGATGGGCGGGTTCGCGCATGACACCGGCGAAGGAGGAATCAGCCGCTACCACCGAGAAGGCGGCGGCGATCTGATCTACGAGGTCGGTTCGGGCTATTTCGGCTGCCGCAACGACGACGGCAACTTCAGCGCCGAGCGCTTCGCCGAGCAGGCGAAGGACCCGCAAATCAAGATGGTCGAGGTCAAGCTGAGCCAGGGCGCCAAGCCCGGCCATGGCGGCATGCTGCCGGCGGCCAAGATCTCGCCCGAGATCGCCGAGGCACGGGGCATCCCGATGGGCATCGACTGCGAATCGCCGGCCTCGCACAGCGCGTTCACCACGCCCATCGAGATGATGGAGTTCGTGGGATTGCTGCGCGGGCTGTCCGACGGCAAGCCGGTTGGCTTCAAGCTATGTATCGGTCACCGGCGTGAATTCATGTGCATCGTCAAGGGGATGCTGGAAACCGGGGTAGTGCCGGATTTCATCGTGGTCGACGGCAAGGAGGGCGGCACCGGCGCCGCGCCGCTGGAATTCGCCAACCATGTCGGCATGCCGATGGTCGAGGGGCTGCACTTTGTTCACAACACGCTGCGCGGCGCGGGGCTGCGCGATCGGGTCAAGCTGGGCGCGGCGGGCAAGCTGATCTCGGCCTTCGACATCGCCCGGGCGCTGGCCATCGGCGCCGACTGGTGCAACTCGGCCCGCGGCTACATGTTCGCCATCGGCTGCATCCAGGCCCAGGCCTGCCACACCAACCACTGCCCGGTCGGCGTGGCGACGCAGGATCCGCTGCGGATGCGGGCGCTCGACGTGGGCAACAAAAGCCAGAGGGTGGCGCGGTTCCACTCCAATACGCTGAAGGCGCTGGGCGACATGGCCGGCTCGGCCGGATTGACCGATCCGCGCGCCTTTCTGCCGCGGCATTTCATGGCGCGGCGCAGCGATACCTCCATGGTCACCGGAGACGAGGAGTTTCCGTATCTGCCGGAGGGCTTCCTGCTGAAGGACGGCAAGGACCATGCGGACTACCGTGCCCGTTGGGCGCGGGCGCGGGCCGAGAGTTTCGCGGCGGTGGATTAAGACATAAGCGGTCTGCGCGCGATGCAGACGTTGCGCCGCACCAAACTGGCGCCGGAGACCCGATTCTGTACTCGCGGCCTGACCGATCGGGCGAAATGAAAAGGGCGCACGGTTACCCGCGCGCCCTTAGTCCGTCCGACGGTTGGGGATTCAGACGGACAATTCGACGACGGCGTCGGCCAGCGCGGCCTCGAAGATCGCCAGGCCTTCCTCGATGATCGCGTCCGAGGCGGTGATCGGCACCATGATCCGCAGCGCGTTGCCGTGCATGCCACAGGCCAGCAGGATCAGCCCGCGCTTCAGCGCGTGGGCGCAGACCGACTTGGTCAGCGCAGCGTCCGGCTTGGCGGTCTCGAAATCGGTGACGAATTCGACGGCCAGCATCGCGCCCAGGCCACGAATGTCCCACATCCGGAACGGCGCGGTGCGCGCGCCGATCTCGGCGAAGGCGGCGCGAAAGCGTTCGCCCAAGGCGGTGGATCGGGCCAGCAGGCCTTCGGTCTCGATGGCCTCGATGGCCGCCAGTGCCGCGGCGCAGGCCACCGGGTTGCCGCCATACGTGCCGCCGAGGCCACCGGGGGCCATGGCGTCCATCACGTCGGCGCGGCCGATCACGCCCGCGATCGGGTAGCCGCCGGCCATCGACTTGGCCACGGTGATCAGGTCCGGCACGACGCCGGAATGCTCGATGGCGAACCATGTGCCGGTGCGGGCGAAACCGGCCTGGATCTCGTCGGAAATCAGCAGGATGCCGTGCTTGTCGCAGATCGCGCGCAGGGCCTGCAGCATCTCGAACGGCACCGGGATATAGCCGCCCTCGCCCAGCACCGGCTCGATGATGATCGCCGCGACACGGTCGGGCTGCGCGTCGGTCAGGAACAGGTTTTCGAGGCCCGTCAGCGCGTCCTCGACGGTGATGCCGTCGCGGGCCGACGGGAAGGGCGCGCGAAAGATGTCCGCCGGGAAGGGACCGACGTCCTTCTTGTAAGGGCTGATCTTGCCGGTCATGCCGAGCGTCAGCAGGGTGCGGCCGTGATAGCCGCCGGTGAACGCGATGACGCCGGGGCGGCCGGTGTAGGCGCGGGCGATCTTGACGGCGTTCTCGACTGCCTCGGCGCCGGTGGTGACCAAAAGCGACTTCTTTGGGGCGTCGCCGGGGGCGAGGCTGTTCAGCTTCTCGGCCAGCGCGACGTAAGGTTCGTAAGGCACCACCTGGAACGACGTGTGCGTGTAGTGGTCTTCCTGCGCCTTGGCAGCCTCGATCACCTTGGGGTGACGGTGGCCCGTGTTCAGCACCGCGATGCCGCCGGCGAAATCGACATAACGCCTTCCCTCGACGTCCCACAACTCCGCATTCTCGGCATGCGCCGCGAAGACCGGCGCAGCCGAGGCGACGCCGCGGGCGACGGCGGCCTGGCGGCGGGCCAGCAAGTCGGCATTGGTCTTGCCGGCCTGGGTGGCGACGGCAGCGGCGCCGTGCGCGGCTTCGGCCACGACAGGGGCCTTGGCCTTGGGCTTCGCGGCCTTGCGGGCGGGCTTTTTCGCGGTTTTCTGGGATTTGACGGCGTTGGCCATGCGATGCCTTCCTTTCCGACTATTACGGCTGGTCGTGTGCAGAATACTTATCTATTGTGTTTAAAATAATTGTCAAACGGATTCGGGCGTCCGGCGGTCCGTTGGCGGAAAGTCCCTTGCGCCCGGGCTGCGCGCCTGTATTCCAGCTTTGACGTGACTGCAATGGCCCTGGGGGCGGACAACGGTGGATATCGGCAAACGGCTGCAGACAGTGCGCAAGCGCCACGGCCTGTCCCAGCGCGAGCTGGCCAGCCGGTCGGGGCTAACCAACGGCGCGATCTCGCTGATCGAGAAAAACAAGACCAGCCCCTCGGTCGCTTCGCTGAAAAGCCTGTTGGACGCGTTCCCGATGAGCATGTCGGAATTCTTTTCCTCGCTGGAGGAGAACGGGTCCGAAAAGTATTTCTACCGCGCCGAGGAATTCACCGAGATCGCCCCTCAGGTGGCCGGACTGGCCGACTGGGCCGGCGCGCCGGTCTCGTTGCGCCAGCTGGGCAATGCGTCGTCGCACAGCCTGCAAATCCTTTATGAAACCTACCCGCCGGGCGCGGATACCGGCGCGGAATTGTTGTCGCATGCCGGAGAAGAGGCGGGCGTCGTGATTTCCGGCAGCATCGAGGTGACGGTCAGCGACCAGGTCAGCGTGCTGCATCCCGGCGACGGTTATATCTTCGACAGCGAGTTGCCGCACCGGTTCCAGAACACCGGCAGCGTACCCTGCATCGTCGTCAGCGCCTGTACGCCGCCGACGTTCTGACCGGGCGGCCGCCGATGCGGGGGCCAAGACTCATATCCCCAGTTAATTTCCCCTTTCCACGAATTATTGCTTTACAGGACTCCCAGTTCGGCACACCATATCTGGTATAGGCGGCAGAATATCTCTGCCGAACCTAGAGCAGGCACCTAGAATTGGGGCGGGGTAGGCCGCAATTCTACAAAAAACGAGGCAGGCCATGGCACTCGCAGAGCAGTTCAGCACCGAGGATCTTCATCCCATCGACATCGTCGAGCATCTCGCCGAGCACCACGAGTGGGATTTCGACCGGGTTGGGGACGACCAGATCGCGATGGCGGTCGAAGGCCAGTGGCGCACCTACTCGATCACGCTGGCGTGGTCGGGCTATGACGAGACGCTGCGGCTGATCTGCACCTTCGAGATGGAGCCGCCCGAGGACAAGCTGCCGCAGGTCTACGAGGTTCTGAACCGCACCAACGACATGTGCTGGGCCGGGGCTTTTACCTATTGGGCCGAGCAGCGACTGATGGTGTACCGCTACGGGCTGGTGCTGGCGGGCGGCCAGGTGGCGGGACCAGAGCAGATCGACCGCCTGATGAGCGAGGCGGTGACGAATGCCGAGCGGTTCTATCCCGCCTTTCAACTGGTCGCCTGGGGCGACGAGGCCCCCGCGACCGCGATGCAGGTGGCCATCGCCGAGGCCTACGGGCGCGCCTGAATCATCATTCGACCACCACTCGCAAGCCGCGTCCCTTCTGCCGAAGGGGCGCGGTTTTCCGGTTCATAAGGGCCGCCATCCGTCCTAGTCTGCGCTCCGGACAGGGCGGGAGCGGATCATGTTCGAAGGTATCTCGGAACGCGGCCTGGTGCTGCTTGGCTGCGGCAAGATGGGCTCGGCGATGCTGGCGGGCTGGCTGGAACGCGGGCTGGCGCCCGGCGCGGTGCACGTCATCGACCCCAAGCCGTCGGACTGGGTGAAGGGCACAGGCGTGTCGGTCAACGACACGCTGCCGGACGCGCCCGCGGTTGTGCTGATCGCCGTCAAGCCGCAGCAGATGGGCGACGCGCTGCCGGACATCGCCGCCTTCGGGAACGGCGCCTCGCTGTTCGTCTCGATCGCCGCGGGCACCACGATCGGGCATTTCGAGGATGTCCTCGGACCCGCATCTCCGATCGTCCGCGCCATGCCCAACACGCCGGCCGCAATCGGCCGCGGCATCACCGCCATCGTCGGCAACGCCCGGGTCGCTCCGGCGCATCTGGAGACGGCCGAGGCGCTACTGTCGGCGGTGGGCCAGGTGGTGCGCCTGGACGGTGAGGCGCAGATGGACGCCGTGACCGCGGTGTCGGGGTCTGGCCCGGCCTACGTGTTTCACCTTGTCGAGACGCTGGCGGCGGCGGGCGTGGCAGAGGGGCTGCCGGACGACCTGTCGATGCGGCTGGCCAAGGCCACCGTGGCGGGGGCGGGCGCGCTGGCCGAGGCGGCAAAGGAGGATCCGGCGCAGCTTCGGGTCAACGTCACCTCGCCCGGCGGCACCACGGCGGCGGCGCTGGAGGTGCTGATGGATGGAGAAACCGGGTTCCCGGCACTGCTGCGCCGGGCGGTCAGGGCGGCGGCGGAGCGGTCGCGGGAACTGGCGGGGTAGCGATGGGCGAGATCAGCTTTGACGATTTTCTGAAGGTCGATATCCGGGTCGGGCAGATCACCCGCGCCGAACCCTATCCCGAGGCCCGCAAGCCCGCCTACAAGCTTTGGATCGATTTCGGCCCCGAGATCGGCGAGAAGAAGAGCTCGGCGCAGATCACGGTGCACTATGCGCCGGAGGACCTGCCGGGGCGCCGCGTGCTGGCCGTGGTGAACTTTCCACCGCGCCAGATCGGCAAGGTCCGCTCCGAAGTGCTGGTGCTGGGCGTCCCGGACGCGGACGGAGAGGTGGTGCTGATCGGGCCGGACGGTGACGTGCCGCTGGGTGGGCGGATGTACTGAACGTCGCCGCGTCGCGCAAACCATCGAGATTGATCTGCATCATATACCGTAGATTCCCCCAAAGTTAGCCTTCTATCGACCTTCGGAATTCTCCGACGGGCTTTTCTGCGGTGACGCGGGAACTTGAATTGGGGGGAGATATGGAACTTAGAACTTCATTAGTGTTGGCAGCCTTTGCCCTGTCAGCCGGAGCGGCGCAGGCAGCGGACTCCGTGCTTGTGTTGGGCAAGTCCACGTTCAATGCGCGGTGCGCACTGTGCCACGGACAGGATGCAATGGGCACGGGTGATATCGCGGAGCTATTCAAGGTGCGGCCATCGGACCTGACCAAGCTGGCCAAAAACAACGGCGATAAATTCCCATTCTCAGAGGTTTATCACACCATTGTCGAGGGCATGCAGGAACGCGGGCACGGCGAGAATAAAATGCCGATTTGGGGCGACTACTTCATGGCTGACGCGCTGCAGGATCGGGGCGTCTCACCCGGCGAAGCGATGGAGATCGCGGCGGGGCGGATCCTGTCGCTGGTCTACTATCTCGAGTCGATCCAGCAGTGATCGTTCCGGCTTGCGCTGGGCGACGCGCCGGTCGCATTTAATGTGGCGAACGTTCCGGTCGTGGTCGGACAAACGCGCCGGTCTTGCGCGGGGGTTCACCTGACCGGCCGGTCGCCCGTCATCTCGCGCCAGTGGCGGCGGCAGAGCGAAAGGTAGGTCTCGTTGCCGCCGATTTGAACCTGGTCGCCCGAGGTCACGACCGTGCCGTCGGCGGCGCGGCGCACCACCATCGTCGCCTTCTTGCCGCAATGGCAGATGGTGCGCGCCTCGCGCATCTCGTCGGCCAGCGCAAGCAGCGCGGCCGATCCGGGGAATAGTTCGCCCCGGAAATCGACCCGCAGGCCGTAGCACATCACCGGCACGCCCAGATCGTCGACGGCGCGGGCCAACTGCCAGACCTGCTCTTTCTCCAGAAACTGCGCCTCGTCGACGAAGATGCAGGCGACCGGGCCTTGGTCCAGCCGCCGGGCGATCTTGGCGAAAAGATCCTCGCCGGGGTCGAACCGGTCAGCCTCGGCCGCGATGCCGATGCGGCTGGCGATCCTGCCCGCGCCGGCGCGGGTGTCGAGCCGCGCGGTCATCAGGTAGGTCTCCATGCCGCGCTCGCGGTAATTGTAGGAGGCCTGCAAGAGCAGCGTCGACTTGCCGGCATTCATGGTGGAGTAGTGGAAATAGAGCTTGGCCATGGCCCCCACTAGCGCGCCGCGCCGCGACGGTTCAAGCGGTACGGGGCCCGCCGCGCGATTGTACCGGTTAACCCGATGCCATCGGCCAGCCTCCTGGCATGCGACGCGGCGGACCCTCAACCTTACCGGCGCTGGGGGGCACCGGTCACCGTTATTGCCCGGCACAGCCGGACATGGCTATAAATGGACATTGCGGGGAACGCGGCCCATGGGAAAGACGGTCTGATTTTCCCCGGCCGGGGATGAGGGTGAATTGGATGTCTGGCATGTCGCGTTATCTCAAACGGCACACCGAGGCGCTGGTCAAGGATGTCGGGCTGGAGGCCGCCTGCGCGCTGACCGGCAAGTCGAAGGCGACGCTGGGGCGGTACTATTCCGATGCCGACGAGCATGCCGACCGGTACATGCCGATCGATGCCGTGGCGCAGCTGGAAGAGGCGGCGCGGTATCCGCACGTCACCGCCGCGCTGGCCGATATCCGCGGGATCACG
>JAHELH010000301.1 GCA_024644285.1 Paracoccaceae bacterium
GCCTCGACGATCCGCCCGCGCCGCATGACGGCCACGTGATCCGCCATCCCCGAGACCACCGCCAGGTCATGGGTGATCAGCAGCAGCGCCATCCCCTCGTCCTCCACCAGATCGCGCAACAGCTCGAGGATCTGCGCCTGGGTCGTGACGTCCAGCGCCGTCGTCGGCTCGTCGGCGATCAGCAGGTCGGGCCGCAAAGCCACCGCCAGCGCGATGCACACCCGCTGCCGCTGCCCGCCGCTCAGCTCGTGCGGATAGCGGTCCAGCGCCACGTGCTCCAGCCCGACCCGGTCGAGCCGCTCGCGCGCCCGCGCCCGCGCCTCGGCGCGCGACGAGACCCCGTGCACCAGCAGCGTCTCGGCCACCTGGTCGCCCACCTTCTGAACCGGGTTCAGCGCCGTCATCGGCTCCTGAAAGATCATGCCGATGTCGCGCCCCCGCAGCGCGCACATCCGTCGCTCCGGCATCTCCAGCAGCGACCGCCCCGCGAACCGCACAATCCCCGACACCCGCGCCGCCTGCGGCAACAGCCCCATCACCGCCAGCGCAGTCATCGACTTGCCAGAGCCGCTCTCGCCCACCAGCCCGAAGACCTGCCCCGGCCGGACCCCGAACGACACCTCCCGCAGCACGTCGACCGCCCCGATATCGAGGCTCAACCCCTCGACATTCAGCACCCCAATGTCCCTTCTTCTCTTGGCAAATATCCCGGGGGGTGTGGGGGGCTGGCCCCCCACCCCGGGCGACGCCGGAGGCGGCGCAATGCCTCGCGACAGATCACGCCCTCAGCCTCCGCAGCCGCGGATCCAGCACGTCGCGCAGCCCGTCGCCCATCAGATTCAGCCCCAGCACGGTCAGCACGATGGCCAGCCCCGGGAACACCGCCATGTGCGGCGCGATCGAGATCATCGTCTGGCTGTCGGCCAGCATCCGCCCCCAGGACGGCACCGGCGGCTGCGCGCCCAGCCCGACATAGCTGAGCGCCGCCTCGGCCAGGATGCCGAGGCTGAACTGGATCGTCCCCTGCACGATCAAGAGGTTGCTGACGTTCGGCAGGATGTGCTCCACCGAGATCCGCAGCCGGCCCTTGCCCGCCACCCGGGCCGCCAGCACGTAGTCCAGCGTCCAGAGCGACAGCGCCCCGCCGCGCGTCACCCGGGCGAAGACCGGGATGTTGAAGATGCCGATGGCGAGGATCGCGTTCACCGCCGAGGGCCCCAGCACGGCGGTGATCAGGATCGCGATCACCAGCGACGGAAAGGCGAAGACCAGGTCGTTGCCGCGCATGATGATCTCGTCCAGAAGCGACCCCCGGTTCGCCGCCGCCGCCAGCCCCAGCGGCACGCCCACCGCCATGCCGATGCCCACCGCCACCACCGCCACCGCGATCGAGGTGCGCGCGCCCACCATGATCATCGACAGGATGTCGCGCCCGAAATGGTCGGTGCCCAGCCAATGCGCGCCCGAGGGCGGCTTCAGCCGCTCGGCGATGGCCATCCCCTCCACCGGCCAGGGCGTCCAGAGAAACGACAGCACGGCGGCCAGCAGGAACAGGGCCGACAGGCCCGCGCCGAAGACCAGTTGCCCCGGCAGCCTCATCGCCGCCTCAGCCGCGGGTCGACCAGCGCATAGGCGAGATCGACGAGGAACGTCACCAGGATCACCGCGAAGACCAGCAGCATCACCATCGATTCCACCACGATCAGGTCGCGCTGGGTGATGCCTTGGAAGATCAGCCGCCCCAGCCCCGGCAGGAAGAACACGTTCTCGATGATGATCGCGCCGGCCAGCAGGAACGAGAATTGCAGCCCGAGGATCGTCATCACCGGGATCAGCGCGTTGCGCAGCGCGTGGCCCACCACCGCCTGCCCGCGCGTCAGCCCCTTGGCCCGCGCGGTGCGGATGTAATCCTGGCCCAAAGTCTCCAGCAAGGACGAGCGCATCACCCGCGCCAGGATCGAGGCCTGCGGCAGCGCCAGCGCCACCGCCGGCAGGGTCAGCGCCTTGAGGTTGATCCAGAACCCCTGGTCCCAGCCCGGAAAGCCGCCGGCCGAGAACCATTTCAGATGGATCGCGAAGATCAGCACCAGCAGCATCGCGAACCAGAAATTCGGCACCGCGATGCCCAGCTGGGTGCCGGCCATGATGCTGTAATCGGCCGCGCTGCCGCGGCGCGTCGCGGCGATGATCCCCACCGGGATCGCGATCAGCGTCGACAGGACCAGCGCGTAGATCGTCAGCGGCAGCGACACCCACAGCCGCGCGGCGACCAGCTCGCTGACCGGCACGCGGTAAGTATAGGAGGTGCCGAAATCCCCAGACAGAAGCCCGCCGGCCCAGGCGAGATAACGTGCCAGATACCCGCCTTCGAGCCCCAGCTCCTCGCGCAGCGCCGCCACCGTCTCTGGCTGCGCGTTCAATCCCAGCATGAAGGCCGCCGGATCGCCGGGGATCACCTCGATCACCGTGAAGATCACCAGGCTGGCGACGATCAGGCTGAGGCCCAGCGACAGCAGGCGCGAAAGCAGGTAGCGGATCATGGGGCGACGTTAGAAGAGCCCGGCCCGGATTGCCAATCGCAGATTGTCCCCGGCGGTGCGGACTATTCCGCGGCCAAAGGCGGTTCCGGCCTCGCGCCGCGCGCCACGCCCAGCCGCTGGTGCAGCCGCCCCGCCAGCGCCCATGCCATCCCCAGCGCCACGCCGCCCGCGGCAAACACGCCGGCGACCGGCGCGGCCAGCAGCACCAGCCAGGCCACGCCCGGCGTCACGATGCCCGAGACGTCGCGATAGCTGGAATAGACCGCCGACATCTCGGTGCGCTCGCTGGGCTTGACCGCCATCAGGAACGGCAGCCCGGCCGAGACGTCCAGCAGGATCAGGAAGAACGACCCGCACATCAGGCTGACCACCGCCAGCCACGGGGCCTGCGCCAGCAGCGCCGCCGCCGCGAACAGCACCGCCGAGGCGGCGAAACCCAGCCGCACCGCCGCGCGGATCGAGCGCGCCCGCATGAAGCGCAGCATCAAGGGCGTCGCGAACAGCGCCGCGTTCGACACCGACAGCACCGCGCCGCCGACCTGGTCGCCCAGCCCGTTCTGCACCGCGAAGATCGGCACATAGACCACGTAGACCCACCAGCCGCAGGACCGGATCACCGC
>JAHELH010000302.1 GCA_024644285.1 Paracoccaceae bacterium
TGGCCATGGCCTCGCCCACGGACTTCATCGCCGTGGTCAGATTGGGTTCGGCGCCGGGGAATTTCTCGAAGGCGAAGCGCGGGATCTTGGTGACGACGTAGTCGATGGTCGGTTCGAAGCTCGCGGGCGTGACCTTGGTGATGTCGTTGTCGAGCTCGTCCAGCGTATAGCCGACCGCCAGCTTGGCGGCGATCTTGGCGATGGGGAAGCCGGTGGCCTTGGAGGCCAGCGCCGAGGAGCGTGACACCCGCGGGTTCATTTCGATCACGACCATGCGGCCGTCGGCGGGGTTCACGGCCCATTGCACGTTGGAGCCGCCGGTCTCGACACCGATCTCGCGCAGCACGGCGATCGAGCCGTTGCGCATCATCTGGTATTCCTTGTCGGTCAGCGTCAGCGCCGGTGCGACGGTGATCGAGTCGCCGGTATGCACACCCATCGGGTCGACGTTCTCGATGGAGCAGACGATGATCGCGTTGTCGGCAGTGTCGCGCACCACCTCCATCTCGAATTCCTTCCAGCCCAGAAGCGACTCGTCGATCAGGATCTGTCCGGCGGGCGAGGCATCGAGGCCCGAGCGGCAGTAGCGCTCGTAATCCTCGCGGTTATAGGCGACGCCGCCGCCGGTGCCTCCAAGCGTGTAGGCCGGGCGGATGATCGCCGGCAGGCCGACATATTCGATGGCGTCGATGGCGTCCCGCATCCCGGCGTTGATGTCGTATCTGCCGTTCTCCAGTTTCGGCGCGGCGACGATGGTGGCCTTTGGGTTTTCCAGGCCGATCCGATCCATCGCCTCGCGGAACAGCTTGCGGTCCTCGGCCATTTCGATGGCTTCGCGCTTGGCGCCGATCATCTCGACGCCGTACTTTTCCAGAACGCCCATTTCCTCGAGCCTGAGCGAGGTGTTCAGCCCGGTCTGCCCGCCCATGGTCGGCAGCAGGGCGTCGGGACGCTCGATCTCGATGATCTTGGCGACCACTTCGGGGGTGATCGGCTCGATATACGTGGCGTCGGCCAGCCCGGGATCGGTCATGATCGTGGCCGGATTCGAGTTAACCAGGATGACGCGGTAGCCTTCCTCGCGCAGGGCCTTGCAGGCCTGGGCGCCGGAATAGTCGAACTCGCAGGCCTGGCCGATGACGATGGGGCCAGCGCCGATGATCATGATCGACTTGATGTCGCTGCGCTTCGGCATGAACGGTCCCCGGCTGGCCAAATTGGCGCGGTTATAGTTGGTGGACCGGGGGGCGCAAGCCTAAGGCGGCGATGCCTGGGCCCGGGCATCGCGCGCGGGCGCCAGCGCGACGGTCAGGGCGAGTAGGCTCATGGCCGCGACTCCGGTCCAGACCTCGAGGTTAAGCGCGTCGGTCAAGGCCGAGACGTACGGGGCGATTGGCGTGGAGAAGAGTACGGCGATGCCGGCGAATACCAGCGCCGCCGGCAGGGCCGGCAGGATGCCGAAAAGGCCGGGCAACAGGAAAAGCGCGAAAAGATACTGATGCGTCCAGCTGAGCGGCGAGCAGAGCGTGATCAGCAGGAAGCCCGCCAGCGTGCGACGGCGCAGGCGTTCGGGCGCGGGCAGGGTGCGCGTAGCGCGGATCAGCCCGGCGCCGCCCGCGGCCAGGACCGCCAGCGCCGCCGCGCCCAGCCAGGCGGGGGCGAGCACGACAAGCGGCTCGCCCGTCTGCGGCGGCGGCATCGGCGTGCCGGTGGCGATCTGGCCCGCCTGCCAGAGCACCGCGCGCAGCGAATAATTGAAGTCCCAGACGACCAGTTGCTGCGCGACGATCCGCAGCTTGTCGATGAAGACCGCGTGCAGGTCGGGCCCGGCGAGAATGAGGCTGAGCAGGGCCAGGCCGGCGGCCACTGCCAGCGCGGCAAGCGCGGGGCGGTATTGCCGTTCGGCGAGAAAGATCAGTGCCAGCAGGATCGGCGTCAGCTTGAGCGCGGCGGCGACGCCAAGGGCCGTGCCGGCGGCAATCGGCTTGCCGGCGGCGAGGCGTTCGAAGGCCAGCAGGCAGAGAAAGACCACGGTGATCTGCGGCTGGCTGTGAAACAGCGCGTGAAACGAGATGATCGAGGTGGCCAGCAGCAGGACCGACAGCGCGCTCCATAAGGCGAAGCTGCTGCCCGGGCGCATCAGTCTCCAGGCCAGCCAGACCGAGCCCGCCATCATCGCGATCTGCACCGCCCAGGCCGCGGCGAAGAAATCCACCGGGTCGGTGCGCAGCGCGACTGGCGAGAAGAGCACCGCCCAGAGCGGCGGGTAGATGTAGGGGTAGACCTGAGCATCGCCGTGGCCGAGCGCCGCCACCTCGGCCAGCCAGCGCGGCGCATAGTCGGTGCCGAAAAAGCGCGCCGGGCTGGCATAGACCTGGTCCATCAGCCCCAGCGCGTAGAACCGCGCCGCGAAATAGACCGCCGAGAGATCGGGCGCCCAGTCGCCCAGGTGGATGCGCGCCGCCCAGACCGCCCAGAGCGCCAGCAGCGCAACGCCGAGAACGCGGTCCTGCCGCGGGGTCATGTTTCCGATCTGGGTCACCTGCGCGCACCTGCCGTTTTTCCCCGCAATAGGCGAAGAGCCGCATCGGGGCAATGCCGGCGGGCGGGGGACTATTCGGCGGCGCGGTGCAGCTGCGCGTCCCGGTGCGGCGTGTAGAGGTAGTCGCGGGCCAGCGGCACCGCGTCCTGACGGCGGGCGAGCTGGACCTGGAAGACGCATTGCCGGGCGTGGCGGAAGGTCATCTCCGAGGCCACGAGGTAGAAACGCCACATGCGGAAGAAACGCTCGTCGTAAAGCTCGACGACGCGCGGACGGTTGGCGCGGAAGCGGGCATCCCAGTGCCTGAGCGTCTCGGCGTAGTGCAACCGCCATACCTCGACATCGGTGGTCCAGAGGTCTTCCTTCTCGACTGCCTGCATCACCTCGGACATGGCCGGAACGTAGCCACCGGGGAAGATGTACTTGGCGATCCAGGGATGCGTGTAGCCGGGCGGGATCTGCCGGCCGATGGTGTGGATCAGGGCCACGCCGTCCGGCGTCAGCTTGTCGCGGACATGGCCGAAATACTCGCGGAAATGCGGTGCGCCGACATGCTCGAACATGCCGACCGAGACGATACGGTCAAAGCGCTCATCGACGCGGCGG
>JAHELH010000303.1 GCA_024644285.1 Paracoccaceae bacterium
CGGCAGGCCGGACCGGCCTGCAGGATCACCGGCACGCCCTCGGCCTCGGCCGCGGCGACGTAGGCGCGCATGTCCTCCCAGCCCAGGCACACCAGCCCGGCCACGGCGTAACCTTCGCGCAGGGCCGGCTGCAGGACCTCGGACAGCGTCGCAAGCGTCACTTGAACTTCGCCACCATGTCCATGATGCCGGGAATCGTGTGCAGTTGCTCGGCATGGGTCGGCTGGAAATACTGCTTCAAGCTACGCTGCGACAGCCCGCCGAGGATCGTGAAATAGTACATCTCGTAGCCCGGCAGCGCGGCGCAGGGGTGATAGCCCTTGTCGATGCAGATCGTCGAGCCGTCCATGATGTGATAGGCGTCGCCGGGCTCGTTATCCACGCGCTGCAGCATCTGCAGGCCCGAGCCGTAATTCGGGCGGAAACGGAAATTGTAGGTCTCGTCATGGCGCGACTCGTCGGGCAGCCGGTCTGTGTCGTGCTTGTGGCTCGGAAAGCCTGACCAACCGCCGGCACCGACGGTGAATAGCTCGCTGACCAGCAGGCGGCCGACGCGGCCGGCCTGCTTCTGCCCGAGGATATGCTTGATCTTGCGGTGCGTCTTGGTGTCGTCCGAGCCGTACTGCACAAGGTCGATATCCCCGGCACGCACATCGAAAGGCTCCAGTACCTCGTCGTAACGCGCCCCGGCGATGAAGGTCTCGGTGGCGTCGCTTACGCAGGTGATCCGCACCTTCGCGCCCACCGGGGCATAGACGCCCTCGGGCTCGCCGTCCCAGACATCGGTTCCGCGGTTGCCGACACGTTCGAAGACGGCGCCGTCCACGTCGACATCCACCGTGCCGGTGGCGGGCACCACGCAGGTCTCGAAGCCGGGCACGGAATAGTCGAAGCTTTCGCCGCGCTTCAGCTTGACGATGTTGAAATAGTTCAGCGGAACCAGGGCGTTATCCGCGTCGACGATGGGCTTGTTTTGGTTGTCGTGGGGCGGGATGTGCATCGGGGGTCTCTCAGGGTTGCGTGGGGCCGGGATGGCCGGCCAGGAAGGTGTCAAGCTGGGCCGCATCGGGCATCGCCGCCGCGCAGCCCGGCCGCGACACCACGATCGACGCGCAGGCCGAGCCGCGCAGCACCGCGTCGCGAAGGGCGTGCCCGTCGGCCAGCGCGGCCAGAAAGCCGGCGAGGAAACCGTCGCCCGCGCCGATGGGTTTCAACGCCTCGACCGGATAGATGCCGGTGGCGATCTCCTCGCCGTCCGCATAGGTCACCGCGCCGCCGGGTCCTTTTTTGTAGACCACGATGGCGGCGCTGTCTTCTGCCAGCGCGCGCGCCTTGGCGAGCCCCTTGCCATGGTCGCCGGCCATGAAGCCGAATTCCTCGTCATTGCCGACGATGACATCCGACAGCGCGCCGGCGCGCGACAGAACCTCCTCGGCAACCTTGGCCGAGGGCCAGCTGTAATGCCGGTAGTCGACATCGAAGATTACCGTCAGCCCGGCGGCGCGGGCCAGTTCGAAGGCGCGGAACGCGGCGCTGCGCGAGGGCTCGGCGGCAAACACGGTGCCGGCGGTGATCAGCGCGCCGAACTGGCTGTAATCCACCGCCTCGACATCTGCTTCCGACATCTGGAAATCAGCGGCGTTATTGCGGTAGATGACCCGTTCGCAATCCTCCAGCCGGGTCTCGTAGAGCGCCAGCGAGGTGCGCTCTTCCCCGCCGATGCGCCGGACGTGGCGGCGGTCGATGCCGTAGCGGTCGAGCTGGTTTTCGCAGAACCAGCCCACGGCGTCGTCCGAGACGCAGGTCACCAGCGCCGCCCCGCATCCGAACCGCGTCAGCCCCGCGGCGATGTTCGCGCTGCTGCCGCCCATCCCTGCGGACAGGGTGTCGGCCGCGCCGATCTTCGCGCCGGCGGGCTCGGGCGTCAGGTCCATGCCCACGCGGCCGATCACCAGGAAATTGCGCTTTGCGATGCCGTCCAGAGTCATCAGCCCCGCCGCCAGGATTGAACGATCCTCGGATGATTTCGGCGCATGATTCCCTCGTCGTGTTCTTCTTGCCGGTGCGGTCCGCGCAGCCCGTTGCAGCTTGCAGGAAAATCAGGCGAACGATACAACCTTCGCCACCGGCCGCAAACCGAATTGCAGGCAGGGGGGCGGCGTTGGCAGACATCGGAATCGGCATTCTCGGCGGCGGCTACATGGGCAAGGCCCATGCAGTGGCGATGTCCGCCGTGGGCGCGGTGTTCGACACCGCTCTGCGACCGCGGCTCGAGATGGTCTGCGCCTCGAGCCCAGAAAGCGCCGAACGCTACCGCAAGGCCTATGGGTTCCGGCGCGCAACGGCGAACTGGAACGAACTGGTGGCCGACCCCGCCGTCGAGGCTGTCGTCATCGCCACGCCGCAATCGACACACCGCGCGGTGGCCGAGGCGGCCTTCGCGCTCGGCAAGCCCGTGTTCTGCGAAAAGCCGCTGGGCGCCACCTTGGAGGACAGCCGCGCGATGGTCGCGGCCGCCGAGGCCGCGGGCGCGACGAACATGGTCGGCTTCAACTACATCCGCACGCCGGCCAGCCAGTTCGCCCGCCAGCTGGTCGCCAACGGCGAGATCGGCGCCGTCACCTGGTTCCGCGGCGAGCACACCGAGGATTTCCTCGCTGATCCGCAGGCGCCCGCGACCTGGCGGACGCAGGGCGACGCCAACGGCACGATGGGCGATCTGGCGCCGCATATGATCAACGCGGCACTGGCGCTGATGGGCCCTATCGCCCAGGTCATGGCAGAGGTCGAGACCGTGCACCGCGACCGACCCGGCGGCACGGTGACCAACGACGACCACGCCCAGATGATGTGCCGCTTCGCCAGCGGCGCCATGGGGCAGATGTATTTCAGCCGCATCGCGACGGGGCGCAAGATGGGCTATGCCTACGAGATCACGGGAACCCGCGGTGCGATCCGGTTCGATCAGGAAGACCAGAACGCGATCTGGCTCTACCGGATGGACGGCCCCGAGGCCGAGCGCGGGTTTCGCAAGATCCTGACCGGCCCGGCGCATCCCGACTATCTGCCATTCTGCCAGGGGCCGGGCCACGGCACCGGCTACCAGGACCAGATCATCATCGAGGCGCGGGATTTCCTGAAGGCG
>JAHELH010000304.1 GCA_024644285.1 Paracoccaceae bacterium
CCTTGCCGGTGAATACGGGCTTACGTCAATGTTTGGTTTCCGCCCGCCGATCATCTGCGCCAGCAGGCGCCCGGTTTTCGGGCCGCCGGTCAGGCCGATATGGTGGTGGCCGAAGCCGGTATAGGCGCCCTGCAGGCCGGGCACCGCGCCGATGACCGGGATCGAATCCGACGGGGCCGGACGGTGTCCCATCCACTCCCGCGTGTCGCTGTAGCTCAGCCCCGGCATCGCCGCCGCGACATTGCGGCGCAGAAGCTCCAGCGGCGCGCGGCTGGGGCCGGCTTTCAGCCCGCCGAACTCGACCACGCCCGCGGCACGCAGGCGGCCCTCCATCGGGGTCATCACGAACTTGCCGCCGGCGACCATGACAGGCGCGCGCGGCATGACGCTGGGCTCGATGAACTCGACATGGTAGCCGCGCTCGCTTTCCAGCGGCACCTTCAGTCCGAGCCGTTTCGAAAGCGGGCCCGACCAGACGCCGGTGGCGATCACCACCGCGTCGCAGGGGACGGTCTGACCGCCCGC
The DNA here is from genome assembly GCA_024644285.1 of Paracoccaceae bacterium. Classification (GTDB taxonomy): domain Bacteria; phylum Pseudomonadota; class Alphaproteobacteria; order Rhodobacterales; family Rhodobacteraceae; genus JAHELH01. Next base: position 526 of record JAHELH010000304.1, read on the forward strand.
CCGGACGCCGGTGACGCGGCGGCCGTCGCGGACGATGTCCTCGACGGCCGCCGTCATCAGCCGCCCGCCCTGCGCTACCACGTGCGCCGCGAGATCCTTGACGTAGCGCCCCGGGTCGGTGATCCGTCCGTGATTTGCAAGCCGCACGGCAAAGCCTAGATGCGGGGCGAATGCCGGGTCGTAGTCGTGGAACACCGCGCCCTCCAGCTCGTCCCAGGTGAACCCGTGGGCCTTGCGGATGCCCCAGCCGAAGGCGTCCGATTGGAAATGCGCGCGGTCGTTGTAGATGTAGAGATAATCCGAGGGCACGATCCATTTCTCGGCCCCGGTGCCGCGGGCCAGCGCCTGGTGCTCTGCCAGGCTGTCGCCCACCATGCCATGGACGGCGGCGGCGATGCGGCGGGTGTCCTCGGCATTGGCGTGGCTCAGGTAGCGCGCCAGCCACGGCATCAAACGCGGCAGGTAGCGCCATTTCAGGAACAGGGGCTGGTTCGGACTGAACAGCATACCCGGCGCCTTGCGGATCAGGCCCGGCCCGGTCACCGGCACCATCGAGCACGAGGCCAGCACGCCGCCATTGCCGTAGCTCGCGCCCTCGGCGGGCCCGGCCTTGTCGATCAGCGTCACCTGGTGGCCGTCGCGCTGCAGGTGCAGCGCGGTGGAGACGCCGACGATGCCGGCCCCCACGATCACGACATGTCTTGCTGCGGTCATGCCGATTGCCTTGCGTGAAATTGTACCTTGTCCATGTCCGGCGCAATCCCCAGCCCCGGCCCGCCGGGCACCTGTACCGCGCCGCCTTCGCAAGGGAAGGGCGTTTCCAGGATGTCGTCTGACAGGTAGTAGCGCGCCTGGTAAAACTCGCAGCCCAGCGTGATCTCGGGTGTCGCGGCGACCATGTGGGCGCCGGCCAGATGCGCCAGCCCGGTCTCGAACATGTCGCCGCCATAGGCCGACAGCCCCGCCGCCGCCGCCATCCGAGCGACCGTCTGGGCGCGCGCCGCGCCGCCGGATTTCATGATCTTCACCGAAACCCCGTCGCAGATGCCCTCGCGCACCGCGTGGGTCATGTCCTCCGGCCCGAAGACGGATTCGTCCGCCAAGAGCGGAACGTCGATTGCCTGCCGGATCTCGCGCATTAGCCCGAATTGGTGCGCGCGCACCGGCTGCTCTATGAAGTCCGGGTGAAAGGCGGCGACGTCGCGGCTGCGGGCCACGGCCTCAAAGGGCTCCAGACCTTGGTTGAAGTCGACGCGGACCTGAATGTCGGGGTGATCGCGCGCCAGGCTTTCCAGGCGCATGATGTCGAAGGCCGCGCCGGCGAACCCCGCCTTCAGCTTCACGATGCCCACGCCGTCGGCGCTGATCCGGTCGATCAGCGCCTGATCGGCCGCCCAGTCGGGATTGGCCAGCGACACCGAAAGCGGGATCGCGTCGCGGCACTTGCCGCCGAGAAGCGCCCAGACGGGCACCCCGGCAACCCGGCCGGCAAGATCCAAAAGCGCCGTCTCCAGCGCGCCCTTCGCTTCCGTGCAATGCGCCACCGCGCGGGCGGCATCGGCCATGATCGCGGCGCGGTCGCCGACCCGGCGGCCAAGCACCTGCGGACGGATGTAACGGTCGAGCGCGGCGAACGAGGCCTCGGGCGAGCCGGTGAACACTGCCCAGGGCGACGCCTCGCCGAAGCCCTGCGCGCCGCCTTCGGCGGTCAGCCGCAGCACCACGACCTCGCACTCGCCCGCGACGCTGCCGATACCGTGGTCGCGGCGCGAGACCACGGGCAGGGCGAGGTGCCACAGATCGTACCCGGTGATGGTCTGCGCCAGGTCGGCCGCGACGGCGGCATCCATCACGCCACCCATTCCGAGACCGGCGCCGCCGCCTCGTGCAGTGGTTGGGCGATCACGTCGACCAGGCTCGGCCCATCATGCGCGACGGCCTCGCGCAGCACGGGGACCAGTTGCGCCGGGTCGGCCACCGTCCAGCTTTTCACCCCGAAGGCGCGCGCCACGGCGGCGTGATCGGTGCGGCCGAAATCGACGTTGTAGTACCTCTGCCCAAAACCCGCTTTCTGTCCCGCCTTGATCCAGCCGTAGGTGGCGTTCGAGAACACCACCGAGGTTACGGGGATGTTGTAGCGCACCAGGGTCTCGAACTCGCCGCAGCAGAAACCGAACGACCCGTCGCCCATCGCGGCGATCACCTTGGCCTCGGGACGTCCCACCTGCGCGCCCATCGCCGCGGCCAGAGCATAACCCAGCGCACCGTGCGCCCGGTTGGTGATGAAATGCCGTCCCGGCCTGCGCCAGCGGTAATGCGCGCTGAAGTAGGGGCAGGGCGTGCCGGGATCGGCGGCGATCACCGCGTCGTCGTCCAGCACCTGCGCCAGCGCCGCGATCACCGCCTCGGGGCGGATCGGGCGATCGGGGCTCGCCGCCAGAGGCGCGAAGTCGGCAAGCTTGGCATCCCAGGCGGCCCTGGCGCGCGTCGCGCCGTGCTGTTTCGTTATGTCCCCGCGCTGTTTGATTTCCGCGACCAGCGCCGCCAGCGCCAGCCTGGCATCGGCGCAGATGCCGACCTCGGTCGGATAGTTCGCGCCGATCACCATCGGGTCGCT
>JAHELH010000305.1 GCA_024644285.1 Paracoccaceae bacterium
ATTTTCAGCAGGGTGACAACGACGCGCCGCTTACGCTGCCGCCGGGGCCCAACGGGCCGGTCGGATCGGTCTGGATCGACCTGTCAAAGCCGACCTACGGCATCCACGGCACGGCCGACCCCGCGAGCCTGTTCAAGGAGCGCAGCCACGGTTGCGTGCGGATGACCAATTGGGACGCGCAGGAACTGGCGCATCTGGTATCGCCGGGTGTGACGGTGGAATTCCTGCAATGAACCGGCTTCTGGCCATCGGCCTGCTGACGCTGACGGCCAGCGGATCCTGGGCGTTGGCGCCCGAGATATCTCCGTTGCCAGTGCCTCGCGGCGCGGTGGAGGCGGTGCTGGCCGCGGCAGAGCAAACCGGGACGGCGGAGAAAGAGCCGCCGGCGGCCGCGCCGGAGGCAGAAGAAGACGCCGAATTCATCGCCTGCCTCGATGATTTGCGTGAACTCGGCGTCGAGGCGGAGACGGTCGATCCGGTGGCCGATGCGGATATGGCGTGCGGCATCGCGCGCCCGGTGCGGATCAGCACCGCGGGCGCCGGTGTGGCGGTCTCGCCGGACGCGGTCATGCGCTGCGCCACGGCGCGGGCTCTGGGGCGTTGGGTCAACGAATTCCTGCTTCCGGCAAGCCGCCTGCTACCCGTTCGCGGCGCGCTGACCCGGATCGACCACGGCTCGGCCTATATCTGCCGCCGCCGCAACAACGCGCCCGACGGCAAGCTCAGCGAGCACAGCTTTGGCAATGCGGTGGACGTCATGGCATTTCACTTCGCCGAAGGCCCGCCGATCCCGGTGCAGCCGCGCGAGCGCGAGGGGACACCGGCCGAGGCGTTCCAGGATGCGGCGCGTTCGACGGCCTGCCTGACCTTCACCACGGTGCTTGGCCCGGGCAGCGACGAGGCGCATGCCGATCATCTGCATCTCGATATCAGGGAACGGCGGGGCGGCTTCCGGCTTTGCCAGTGATCCTGACCCCTGAAAAGCAACGGGCCGGCGAATGTGCCGGCCCGTCAGGCGTATTTTGGCGTATCTGGCCCCTGCGTTGGGGTGTCCGCCGGCACCTCAGGCCCCGTAGACGGCTTTTCGCGCGATGCGCGCGGCGTCGCCACGGTAGATGTCGAGGTCGAGGGCCACATCAAGCGGCATGGTCTCGATCTCGAATTTGGTCTGCTGATAACGCGAACGCTTGTGAGCGGCAGCGCGAAGATTGGTCAGGATCGAAGAAGTCATGTCAGTCTGTCCTTCGGTTACGTTTGTACCGTTTCCGGTGCCCTACAGATGACATTCCACGGGCGGGGAACAACCGCTAAAAACGGAAGGCGGGCATGCAGATGCTGCAACGCAGCATCAACCCGGAAAATGCGTGTAATTTGAGGATTTAAAAGAAAAAAGGCGCCGCTGGGCGACGCCTTTGTAACAGCTATGTGACCGGAACTCAGATCAGCTTGCCCATCGCGACGGCGGTGTCGCTCATCCGGTTGGAAAAGCCCCATTCGTTGTCGTACCAGGTCAGGATGCGGCACATCGTGCCCTCCATCACCTTGGTCTGGTCCATGTGGAAGATCGAGGAATGCGGGTCGTGGTTGAAATCCGACGACACCAGCTTTTCCTCTGTATAGCCCAGGATGCCTTTCATCGGGCCGTCGGCAGCGGCCTTGATGGCGGCGTTGATTTCCTGCACCCCGGTCTCGCGGCTGGCCTCGAAGGTCAGATCGACCACAGAGACGTTGGGCGTCGGAACCCGGATCGCCACGCCGTCGAGCTTGCCGTTCAGTTCCGGCAACACCAGTCCCACCGCCTTGGCGGCGCCGGTGGAGGTCGGGATCATCGACAGAGACGCGGCGCGGGCCCGGTAGAGATCCTTGTGCATCGTGTCGAGCGTCGGCTGGTCGCCGGTATAGGAGTGGATCGTGGTCATGAAGCCCTTCTCGATGCCGATGGCGTCGTTAAGCACCTTGGCGACGGGCGACAGGCAGTTGGTGGTGCACGAGGCGTTCGAGACGATGATGTCGTCCTTGGTCAGCGTGTCGTGGTTGACGCCGTAGACGATGGTCTTGTCGGCATCCGAGCCTGGCGCCGAGATCAGCACGCGGGACGAGCCGTTGTCGAGATGCGCCTGGCATTTCTCCTTCGAGGTGAAGATGCCGGTGCATTCCATGACGATGTCGACATCCGACCAGGGCAGGTCGGCGGGATTGCGGATCGCGGTGACCCGGATCGGCCCGCGGCCGACGTCGATGCTGTCCTCGGTGGTCTTCACCTCGGCCGGGAACCGGCCGTGCACCGAATCGTAGCGCAGCAGGTGGGCGTTGGTCTCGACCGGGCCGAGATCGTTGATCGCAATAACTTCGATATCGGTGCGGCCCGATTCTATGATGGCGCGCAGGACGTTGCGCCCGATCCGGCCAAATCCGTTGATGGCGACTTTCACAGCCATGTCGTCGACTCCTTGGTGGTGCGGGCTGGATGGCCTGCGGTCGCCGCCTTGAAACGCAATTATCGACCCAAGGTCAACCGGAGCGAGGGCGGCTTAGCGCCAGAAAGCCAAGTATTCGATCAGTTCCAGGATCTTGCGCCCGAGATAAACTGTGAAGGCCCAGTCGAACACCACCGCATCGACGCCAAGCGCCGCGACGATAAGCAATCCGAGCCAAATCGAGATCGTGTTGGTCATATCACTCGTCGCCTTGCCTGACGAGGCGCAGGCTAGCGCAAGCGACGGGCCGGATGAAAGGCCGGTCGCGCCCAGCTGGAGATCAGGACCGGATCGAGACGTTGACCGCAAAGGGCCCTTTTTCGCCGTCCATCAGGCTGAATTCGAGATCCGACGACAAATCCAGATTCGCCCAATCGTCACCGGTCAGGCTGTCGCGCTGGAAATACACCTCTTCGCCGCCGGCGGTCGCGATGAAACCGTAACCTTGTTCGGCGAACAGCCGCACGACCTTTCCGTGATGCCTTTCGGGATGGGTCTTGATGTGGACGCCGCCGATCTTGCGGACATGATCGTCCAACTGCCGGCGCGCCGCGGCAAAGCTGTCTCGAATCGCGACCCTGACATTTTCGTGGGCGTCCAGGTCGCCCGGCTTGCGATTGACGATGATGACCCCGCCCGGCACTTCCA
>JAHELH010000306.1 GCA_024644285.1 Paracoccaceae bacterium
GGCCGCCGCATCCGGCTTGAGTCGGTGCAGAACGCCATCGACCAGGCGGAATGCGTCGCCGCCAACATCCTGGGTGCGAATGTCGATTATGTGCCGGTTCCCTGGTTCTGGTCGGATCAATACGACATCAAGCTGCAGATCGCCGGGCTGAACCACGGCTATGACCGTGTCGTGACGCGCGGCGGCCACGACGGAACCATCTCGTTTTGGTACTATGCCGGCGACACCCTTCTGGCCGTCGACGCGATGAACGACGCGCGCGCCTACATGGTCGGCAAGCGCCTGATCGAAATGGGAAAGTCCCCGGCCTCCGACGTCATTGCCGACCCTGCGACCGAACTCAAGCCATTGCTGCGAGCCTGAGGCATGCGCATTATCGCCGGAGCCAGGCGCGGCCTGCGGCTTGCCGAACTGGGCAAGGGGGACGAGAAAGCCCGGCTGCGGCCGACCGGCGACAGGGTGCGCGAGGCGCTTTTCAACGTGCTGCTCGGCGGCCGGTTCGGCGACCCGGTGACGGATGCGATGGTCCTTGATCTGTTTGCCGGAACCGGCGCGCTGGGGTTCGAGGCCCTGTCGCGCGGCGCGCGGCATGTGACCTTTGTAGAGAGCGGGCGCAAAGCACAGGCGTTAATCGCGCAGAACACCCGGCTGATGCGCGCCGAGGATGCGGTGACGCTGCTTCGGGCCGATGCGACACGGTTGCCAGACGCCAAGACGCCGCCCGCGCAGCTTGTCTTTCTCGATCCGCCCTATTCAAAGGGGCTTGGCGCGCTAGCGCTGCAGGCGGCCACGGCTCAGAGGTGGCTGGCGCCCGACGCCCTGATCGTCTGGGAAGAGGCGTCGGCCCAGCCTGCCCCGCCGGGGTTCAGGCATCTCGAGGACCGGCGCTATGGCGACACGTTCGTCACTTTCCTGCGATGGACCAGCGACCATGCGCCCTGAACTGGTCATCTTCGATTGCGACGGGGTTCTGGTCGATTCCGAGCCGATCACCGTCGCGCTGCTCCGCGAAGACCTGGTGCAGCGCGGGCTCGACCTGGATCACGCGCAGATAGACCGCCTGTTCACCGGCGGCACCATGCGCGGCGTCAGCATGCAGGCGGCGGAAATGGGCGCGGATATCCCCGTCGACTGGGTCGACCGGATCTACGACGAAATGTACCGCCGCCTTGCGCTGGGCACCCCGGTCATCGAGGGCGCAGAGGCAGTAATGGATCGGCTCGACATGGCGGGCATCCCGTATTGCGTCGGCTCGAACGGCAGTTTGCAGAAGATGCAGATCACCCTGGGCCAGCACGCGTCGCTGCAGGCGCGGCTCGATGGCCGGCTGTACTCCGCGCACGCATTCGGTATCGCCAAACCCGAACCGGACATGTTCCTGCAGGCTGCCAGGGATCACGGCGTGGCACCCGGGGCCGTCGCCGTTGTCGATGACAGCCCCTCGGGCTGCATCGCCGCGCGGCGGGCAGGCATGTGTATCTTCGGCTACGCGGCGCGCAACAACGGGGAACGGCTGGCCACCGAGGGCGCCACGGTCTTCCACGCCATGCGTGATCTGCCGGCACTTCTGCGCCTGTAGCCACGCGGGTATTTGCGAGCGCCGCAATTCGCGATATCCTCGTGGCATGTTCGCCGGCATCGCAGATTTCTGGTCTTTCCTCGAAGCCCCGGCAGCGAACAAGCCGGCGCCGCCGCGGCGCCATGCGCCGGTTCTGATGACCGACATCCTGGTATCTCGCGGGGACCAGCCCGAATTGCTCATTCGCTGGCGCGAGGATCGCGACGCTCTGGACCACGATTGACACACGTCCTGCCCTCGGTCCTCGGCGCCATCGGGGAGACACCCCTGGTTCGCCTTGATCGCATCACTGCCAACCGGGACCTTTCCGGCACGATTCTTGCCAAACTTGACTATCTGAACCCTGGTTTCTCGAAGAAGGACCGGGCCGCCCTGGGCATCGTCGAAGAGGCCGAGGCATCGGGCGACTTGCGCCCCGGCCAGACGGTCGTGGAACTGACCAGCGGCAATATGGGCACCGGCCTCGCCATCGTCTGCGCAGTCAAGGGCTACCCCTTCGTCGCGGTCATGTCGCGCGGCAATTCGCCGGAACGCGCGCGAATGATGTCCGCGCTGGGGGCCGAGGTGATCTTGGTCGACCAATGCGAGGGCTCGCGGCCCGGCCAGGTGTCCGGCGACGACCTGGCACTGGTAGACGAGGCAGCGCAGCGGATTACGGCCGAGCGCGGCGCGTTCCGGGCCGACCAGTTCTCTCGCGACGGCAACTGGCGCGCGCATTACCGCACCACGGGTCCCGAGCTGTGGCGGCAAAGCGGCGGCACGCTCGACGGCTTCGTCGACTTCGCTGGCTCGGCCGGGACCTATGCGGGCGTCGCCCGTTACCTCAAACAGCAGGACCCGAACATGCGCTGCTACCTGGTAGAGCCAGACACCGCCGCCATCCTGTCCGGCCGCCCGGTCACCGAGCCCGCGCATCCCATCCAGGGCGGCGGCTACGCCATGGCCGACCTCGTCTTCATGCACCATGCTCCCGTAGACGGCTACCTGGCGGTAGGCGGCGACGAGGCGCGCGAAGCAGCGCGGTCCTTGGCGCGCGAAGAGGGGATATTCGGCGGCTTTTCTGCCGGCGCCAACCTCGCTGCCGCGCTCGCGCTTCTGCGGGGTGAGATGGCGGGAAAGACCGTCGCGATGATCGTCTGCGATTCCGGTCTGAAATACCTGTCGACCGATCTCTGGCCTTGAAAGGCGGGACGCTGCCGCGGTCTCTCTGTTAGACTCGAGCAGATGGATTCGCGCATAGGGAGAACGTCGATGAAATTCCTGTCCCTCGCCTGGATTGCCGCCTTTGCCCTCACCCTGCCCGCGGCTGCGCAGCAAGCCGCGGATGCCGTCGCGCCGGAGGCGTCGGGTGCGGCCGGCATTGTCGCCACCTCGCCCGAAGCACGGGCCAGCATCGATGCAAAGGTCGCGGGCCAGCCGGTTTCTGCCGAAAGCTGGATGATCGCGATCGCCAACCCGCTGGCCGCCGAAGCCGGCGCGCGCGTTCTGCGCAATGGCGGCAGCGCGGCGGA
>JAHELH010000307.1 GCA_024644285.1 Paracoccaceae bacterium
CGGCGGTCGGGGACCGAGAACGTCATCGGCATCGCCGGGTTCGGCGCCGCGGCAGAGGCTGCGGCGCGTGATCTGGCCGATGGGGTCTGGGATCGCGTCGCGGCCTTGCGCGACAAAATGGAATGCGACCTTGCGGACGCGGCAAAACAGACTATTTTTGTCGGGAAAGACGCGCGACGCCTACCGAACACAAGCTGCTTCGCCACTCCGGGCTGGAAGGGCGAAACCCAGGTGATGCAGATGGACCTTGCCGGCATCGCGATTTCGGCCGGGTCGGCCTGTTCCAGCGGCAAGGTGCGCGCCAGCCGGGTGCTGCGCGCCATGGGCTATGACGACACAATCGCGGCGTCGGCGATCCGGGTATCGCTGGGGCCGCAGACGACCGATGCAGAGGTCGGGCGTTTCATCGACGCCTGGATCGCGCAACACAGGAAATTCCGCGCCCGCGCGGCGTGAAAGGGGACCGAGATGGCTGCTTTGGACCAGACGACCTTGGACAAGACCGTGAAGGACGGCGTCGACCGGGAAACCGTCGAACGCGTGCGCGAGGTGGCCGGCAAGTACAAGCACGGCTGGAATACCGACATCGAGATGGATTACGCCCCCAAGGGCCTGAACGCCGACATCGTGCGGCTGATCTCGGAGAAGAACGGCGAGCCGGAATGGATGACCGAGTGGCGGCTCGGCGCCTATGAGCGCTGGCTTCAAAAGCAAGAGCCCAACTGGGCGATGGTTCACTATCCCAAGATCGACTACCAGGAACTTTATTACTACGCCGCGCCCAAGTCCATGAAGGACAAGCCGAAATCGCTGGACGAGGTCGATCCGAAGCTCTTGGAGACCTACAAGAAGCTGGGGATCCCGCTGAAGGAGCAGATGATCCTGGCGGGCGTCGAAGGGGCCGGGTCCGCGCCCGTCGAGGGTCGCAAGGTGGCGGTGGACGCGGTATTCGACTCGGTGTCCGTTGGCACGACCTTCCAGGCGGAACTGGCCAAGGCCGGGGTGATCTTCTGCTCGATCTCGGAAGCCATCCGCGAGCATCCCGAGTTGGTGAAGAAATACCTCGGCTCGGTCGTGCCGGTTAGCGACAACTACTTCGCCACGCTCAACAGCGCTGTCTTCTCGGACGGGTCCTTCGTCTACGTCCCGCCGGGCGTGCGCTGCCCGATGGAACTGTCGACCTATTTCCGCATCAATGCCGAAAACACCGGCCAGTTCGAACGCACGCTGATCATCGCCGACAAGGGCGCCTACGTGTCCTATCTCGAAGGCTGCACCGCGCCGATGCGCGACACCAACCAGTTGCACGCCGCCGTGGTCGAGTTGGTGGCGCTGGAAGATGCCGAGATCAAGTATTCGACGGTGCAGAACTGGTATCCGGGCGACGAGAACGGCAAGGGCGGCATCTACAACTTCGTCACCAAGCGCGCCGACTGCCGCGGCGACCGGTCCAAGGTGATGTGGACCCAGGTGGAAACCGGGTCCGCGGTAACGTGGAAGTACCCGTCCTGCATCCTGCGCGGCGACGATACGCAGGGCGAGTTCTACTCGATTGCCATCACCAACAACATGCAGCAGGCCGATACCGGCACCAAGATGATCCACCTGGGCAAGCGGACAAAATCGCGCATCGTCTCGAAGGGGATCAGCGCCGGCAAGGCGCAGAACACTTATCGCGGCCAGGTCTCGGTGCACCCCAAGGCCAAGCAGTCGCGCAACTACACCCAGTGCGACAGCCTGTTGATCGGCGACAAGTGCGGGGCACACACGGTTCCTTACATCGAGGTGCGCAACAATTCCTCGCGCGTCGAGCACGAGGCCACCACGTCGAAGGTCGACGACGACCAGCTGTTCTATTGCCGCCAGCGCGGCATGGACGAGGAAGAGGCCGTGGCGCTGGTGGTCAACGGCTTCTGCAAGGAGGTGCTGCAGGCGCTGCCGATGGAATTCGCCATGGAGGCGCAGCAACTGGTGGCGATCTCGTTGGAAGGCTCGGTTGGGTAGCGCCATGGTCGGCAATGCCGCTGAAGAGGGTCTGCTGGGCCAGATCGCCAATCCCAGCCACGGCGACCCGCTGCGCGTGGTGGCGCTCGCGTCCTTCGTCGCGGGCGGTCTTGCCTATCTGGCCGTGCGCTGGGCCCTGCCGGCTCTGACAATCTTCGGCGGCATCGTCGTCGGCCTGGCCGTTTGCTTGACGGTAGCCTGGGTTCTGTCCAATTGGGTCCGACAGCGCCGGCAGGCGCGGCTGGCGGCCGAATTGGAGATGCGGCGGGCCGAACAATCCGTCGAAACCGAGGCGCGAATCGCCGCGATGAAACGGGCCGGGGGACCGACGACATGAGCATTCCGGTGATCAACATCCACGACGCGGACAGCTTCTCGAACCGACCCGGCGACAGCCGGCGTTTCGGCGCCCAAATAGCTCCGCTCACCGCGTCGCTGGGCATGGCGGGACTGGGCGCGATGTTCGTCACGGTCGAGCCCGGCCGCCGCGCTTTTCCGTTCCACAACCATCTCGGCAACGACGAAATGTTCATCGTGATCGAGGGCGAGGGCACCTACAGGTTCGGCGACCAGGATTTCCCGGTGAAAGAGGGCGATATCTGCTCGGCCCCGCGCGGCGGACCGGAAACCGCCCACCAGCTGATCAATACCAGCGGCAAGCCGCTGAAATATCTCGGCATCTCGACCCTGAACGACCCCGACATCGCCGAGTATCCCGACAGCGGCAAGTTCGCCGCCATGGGTATCGCGCCGGGCCGGTCCTTCGCCGAGGCGCATATGAAGTATGTCGGCCGACGCGACGATGCCCACGATTACTGGGAGGGCGAAGAGCTGTGATCCGCCCGGAGGAAGGAAATTAGGACCGTGCCACATCTGCATCCCAGGATCGCCCGCACGTTGCGGCGGCTGGACCTCGGCAAGACGGTGCAGAGCGTCTCGTTGCAGCTTGTCCACACGCGCGTTCTGGACAAGCCGGTGACGTTTTGTGTGAACATGGAAAACGACCCTATCCAGCGCCACCATCGCAAGGGCACCTTCTACGAACTGAAGGAATTGCAGGCGTTGCGCGCGATCTTTCCG
>JAHELH010000308.1 GCA_024644285.1 Paracoccaceae bacterium
GCCTGCCGCGAGGCGCTGCACGGGCTTTCGGCGCGGCTGCGGCTCGCCGCCCTGCGCGACGACCTCGATCGCGCCGCGCGCGGCTACCAGCAGGTGGCCCGCCGCGCCGCAGCGGCCGCCACGGCGCAGGTCGACGGCTGGGCGCGCCGCATCGAGGCGCTTGAACGCCTGCGTCAGAGCCTGGGCTACCGCGAAACCCTGCGCCGCGGCTATACCGTGGTCTGGTCCGAGGACCGGGTCGTCACCCGCAAGGCGCAGGCGGAAACCGCGACCGGACTGCAGATAGAATTTGCCGACGGCCGGCTTGCCTTGGGTAGCGCGGGCGCCAGGCCATCCCGGAAATCGCCGCCCAAGCCGGAACAGGGCAGCCTTTTCTGACCGCGCCGCCTCAGGCTCCCACGTCTGGGCCAAGGCAGACCAGCGGTTGGTCGCTCTGCTGCGCCTCGTATAGCTCGCGGCCGTTCTCGCTGCCGAGAAAGCGCGCGATCAGCCCGTTTTCGCCATGCGAGAAGCGCCAGCATTGCGGCTCGGGCCGGTCCTCGTAGACAAAGCACACGTCGCCGCCTTCGGCGTACCAGTACCCGTCGCGGCATTCGCCGCCGGTAAAGGCCCAGCGCACGCGGCGGCCGGGAAGGTACTCCTCGATGCCGTAGACGGTGCCGTTCTCGGCATAGGTCAGGGTGCGGCCGGTGGCGTAGGCCTCGAATTCGGCGGCGCTCATCGGGGTTTCCGCGGCATGCGCCGGGATAGCCAGGCAAAGCGCCAAGGTGAACTGAAAAGCACGCATGGCGCAAACCTGCCAGAACGCCGCTGCGCTGGCCAGCCCGGACGCAGGAAATCGTGAGAGGCGCCCAGCGAACGGCAGATATCGGCCGGCGCCGCCGGCGCGCAGCCCCTTTCAAATCGCCGCTCCAGCAGTTACCTGCAGCCACAAGCAACGGAGGCGTCATGTCTTTCTTCGGAAAACTCAAGGACCGGCTGTTCAAGTCCTCATCGAAGATCGAGCAAGGCCTCGACGCGATCGTCGAGGATGGCGGAACGGCCGAGCCGGCGGAAACGGTCGCGGACCCGGGTCAAGGCCCCGATGCGCCGCCAGCGCCGCAGCCGGCACAAGTACCGGAACCGGCGCATGAGACCGCGCCCGACGCGCCGCGGGAACCGCCCGCAAGCGAGCCGCCGGTCGAAGAGCCCGAACCGCCCGCCGAGACCCCCGACCGGGCGCCACCCGCCGAAGAGCCGGTGCCGCCGGCCGAGGTTCCGGATGAGGCACCGCCCCCTGAAGAGCCGGAACCGCCGGCCGAAGTTCCGGACCAGGCACCACCCGCCGAAGAGCCGGAGCCGCCCGTCGAGGTTCCGGACCAGGCACCGCCCACTGAAGACCCGGAACCGCCGGCCGAGGTTCCGGATCGCGCGCCGCCGGTCGAAGAGCCAGCGCCGCCGGTCGAGGTCCCGGACCGGGCACCGCCCGTCGAGGAACCGGCGCCGCAAGATCCGGCGCCGCAACCGTCGCGCGAGGATCCCCTCCCGCCGCTCGAATCCGCCAGGCCGACCACCGCGCCGAAGGGCGGCCTGCTTGGCCGCCTGCTGGGCCGCACCGAGCAGCCGCAGATCGTCCGGCGGGTGCTCGACGACGACATGCTGGAAAGCCTCGAAGAGCTGCTGATCACCACCGACATGGGCGTCGATACCGCGCTGCGCGTCACCGCCAACATCGCCGAGGGCCGGTTCGGCAAGAAACTCAGCACCGGGGAGCTGAAACGCCTGCTGGCCGACGAGATCGCGCGCATCATGGAACCGGTCGCCAGGCCGCTGCCAATCTATGCAAGGAAACCGCAGGTGGTACTTGTGGTGGGGGTCAACGGCTCGGGCAAGACCACGACCATCGGCAAGCTCGCCAGCCAGTTCCGCGCCGCCGGCAAGTCGGTGGTGATCGCCGCCGGCGATACATTCCGCGCGGCCGCTGTCGAGCAGCTGCAGATCTGGGGCGAGCGCGCCGGCGTGCCGGTGATGACCGCGCCACAGGGCAGCGACCCGGCCAGCCTGGCCTTTGACGCCATGGCGCGGGCCGAGGCCGAGGACGCCGATCTCTTGATGATCGACACCGCCGGGCGGCTGCAGAACCGCGCCGACCTGATGGAGGAACTCGCCAAGATCGTCCGCGTCATCCGCAAGAAGGACCCCGACGCACCGCACAACACGCTTCTGGTGCTCGACGCCACCACCGGGCAGAACGCGCTGAGCCAGGTGGAAATCTTCCAGAAGCTCTCCGATGTCTCCGGGCTGGTGATGACCAAGCTCGACGGCACCGCCAAGGGCGGCGTGCTGGTGGCGTTGGCCGACCGTTTCGGGCTGCCGATCCACGCCATCGGCGTCGGCGAGCAGATCGACGACCTCGCGCCCTTCGATCCCGAGGAATTCGCCCGCGCGCTGACCGGGCTGGATGGCTGAGGCGCTAATCCGCTTCCACGTCGTCCTCGGCGGTATCCTCGCGGTGGGTGCCGATGGCGATCTCGAACCAGCGCAACAAGATCAGCACCAGAACCACGATGACCGTCGCCATTGCCGCCAGCGGCATCTGCCCGGCGCCGCAGGCCAAGCCGACCGCTCCGGCCAGCCACATGGACGCGCCGGTGGTGATGTTTCTCACCTTGCCGCCGGAGGTGAAGATGATGCCGGCCGCCAGAAACGCGACGCCCGCGGTCACCGCCTCGATCAGGCGCAGAGGATCGATCTGCTTTTGCCCGCTGGTGCCGAAGGACAGGTTGCCCAGCTGCTGGCTGACGAGGATGAACAGGCAGGCCGCCATCGAGACCAGCATATGCGTGCGCAGGCCCGCGGGCTTGTGCCGGCGCTCGCGCTCATAGCCGATGATGCCGCCAAGCAAGATGGCCGCCAGAAGCCGGATCGCGGATACCGTGGGCGAGACGCCGGAAAAGCTCCCGTTAAGTTCGTCGACGATCAGGTCCCACATGTCGGTCTCCGCATTGCTGTCTATGAAGCGCGCGAGGCCCCGTCGCGGTTCCGCGCCCGTGCCCGCTTCCCATCATGAGCGACTGGCTGATCGGCCT
>JAHELH010000309.1 GCA_024644285.1 Paracoccaceae bacterium
CCCACCGGGCAGCGCCCGCCATCGAGGATCGCGTCGATGCGGCCCGAAAGCCCCGCGGCGACGTGATCGGCCGTGGTCGGGCTGATCCGGCCCGACGGATTGGCCGAGGGCGCGGCGACCGGCCGGCCGGTGCGCGCCAGCAGGTCGCGCGCCAGCGCGTGATCGGGCAGTCGCAGCGCGATGGTCGGCAGGCCTGCGGTGACCAGCGGCGCGATCTCGGCGTCGGGCCGCAGCGGCAGCACCAGCGTCAGCGCGCCGGGCCAGAACGCCTGGGCCAGGTTCGTGGCCTCTTGCGGGAAAAGCGCAATGCGCTGCGCCGCCGCCAGGCTGTCGACATGGACGATCAGCGGATTGAATTGCGGCCGGCCCTTGGCCTCGAAAATCCGCGCCACGGCGCGGCCGTCGGTGGCGTCGGCGCCCAGGCCGTAGACCGTCTCGGTCGGAAACGCGACCAGCCCGCCCGCCCGCAGCAATTCGGCCGCGCGGGCAAGCCCCGCCGCATCGGCGTTCAGGCGTTCGGTCTGGGGCATCTCTGTGACGCTGCGTCCCGGCTCTGGCTTGGGGGTCACGATGCGCCCAAACCCGTGATAGATATGGCTCGTGTACCGGGCGCGCGCCCGGCTGCCAAGATGCCCGAGACAGGAGACAGACATGCCCTACCGCGCCCCGGTCGCCGATTTCCGCTTTCTCT
This sequence comes from Paracoccaceae bacterium, assembly GCA_024644285.1. Classification (GTDB taxonomy): domain Bacteria; phylum Pseudomonadota; class Alphaproteobacteria; order Rhodobacterales; family Rhodobacteraceae; genus JAHELH01. The sequence goes on from JAHELH010000309.1 coordinate 692, forward strand.
TCGCGAATGTGGTGGGCCTGGAACAGGTCACCGCGACGGACCGCTTCGCCGAGGCCGACGCGGACGTGGTCGACGCGATCCTGACCGAGGCGGCGAAGTTGTGCGAAGAGGTGCTGGCGCCGCTGCAGCGCGCCGGCGACACCCATCCGGCGCGGCTGGAGAACGGCGTGGTACGCACCTCGCCGGGCTTTGCCGAGGGCTACCGGGCGATTGCCGAGGGCGGCTGGGTCTCGACCTCGGCCGATCCCGCGCATGGCGGCATGGGGCTGCCGCTGGCGGTGACGACGGCGGTGAACGAGATGATGGCTTCGGCCTGCCTGGCGCTGCAGCTGAACCCGCTGATGACGCAAGGCCAGATCGAGGCGCTGGAACACCACGCCAGCGACGAGATCAAGGCGGTCTATCTGCCGAAGCTGATCTCCGGCGAATGGTCGGGCACGATGAACCTGACCGAGCCGCAGGCGGGCTCTGACGTGGGCGCCCTGCGCACCAAGGCGGAACCGAACGGCGACGGCAGCTATGCGGTGACGGGGCAGAAGATCTACATCTCCTGGGGCGACAACGATTTCACCGGCAATGTCTGCCACCTGGTGCTGGCGCGGCTGCCCGACGGGGTGCCGGGGACCAAGGGGATCAGCCTGTTCATGGTGCCGAAATACCTGCCCGACGAGACCGGCGATCCCGGCCGGCCGAACGACCTGAAGGTCGTGAGCCTGGAACACAAGCTGGGCTTGCATGGCTCTCCCACCGCGGTGATGCAGTTCGACGGCGCGACCGGCTGGCTGATCGGGCCGGAACATGGCGGCATGGCGGCGATGTTCACGATGATGAACAACGCCCGCCTGGGCGTCGGCGTGCAGGGCATCGGCGTCGCCGAGGGCGCCTATCAGCACGCGCTGGCCTATGCGATGGAGCGCAAGCAGGGCCGGTCGCCCATCGCAGACGGCACCGGAAGCATTCTCGACCACGCCGACGTGCGGCGGATGCTGACCACGATGAAGGCCGAGACCTATGCCGCCCGCGCCATCGCCCTGGCCAACGCGGTGGCCATCGACATGGGCAACGCCACGGGCGAGGCCGAGTGGACGGCGCGCGCCGCGCTTATGACGCCGATCACCAAGGCCTACGGGACCGAGACCGGCTGCCGTGTCGCCGACCTGGGCATCCAGGTGCATGGCGGGATGGGCTTTATCGAGGAGACAGGCGCGGCGCAGTACCTGCGCGACGTGCGGGTGACGGCGATCTACGAGGGAACCAACGGCATCCAGGCGATGGACCTGGTCGGCCGCAAGATGATGGACGGCGGCGAGGCCGCCTATCGGCTGATGGACGAGATCGAGGCCGGGGCCGAGGCGGCGCGCGGCACGCTGCCCGATCTGGCGCAGGCGGTCTGGGGCGCGGCCGAGACGCTGCGCGAGACGACCGAATGGCTGGTGGCGCAGGACATGCCCGACCGGTTCGCCGGCTCGGTACCCTACCTGATGGCCTTCGCCCGGGTGCTGGGGGCGCACTTCCACCTGGCCTCGGCCCGGGCGGAGGGCGGCGAGGGCCCCCGAACCGCGCTGGCGGCGTTCCACATCACCCGGCTCTTGCCCGAGCACGGCGCGCTCTGCGCCCATGTGCGCGAAGGCGCGACGGGGCTTTATACGCTGAAGCCCGAAGACCTGGCGGCCTGATGGACGGCGGCCGCGGCCGGTTGCGCTATCCGTTCGACGCGCCGCCCGGCGAGGGCGCGGCGACCGAGGTCGCCCCCGGCATCCTCTGGATACGCCTGCCGCTGCCAATGGCCCTGGATCACGTAAACGTCTACGCGCTTGACGACGGCGATGGCTGGACGCTGGTCGATACCGGGCTGGACAGCCGGCGCGGCCGGGCGATCTGGGACCGGCTGCTGGCGGGTCCGCTTGCCGGAAAACCGGTCAGGCGGGTCCTTGTGACACATCACCATCCCGACCACGTCGGGCTTGCCGGTTGCTTCCAGACGGAACACGGCGCCGAGCTGTGGACCACCCGCACCGCCTGGCTGATGGCGCGGATGCTGACGCTCGACGTGCAGGCGCGGCCGACCAGCGAGACGCTGGCCTATTGGCGCAGCGCCGGGATGGCGCCCGCGCTGATCGCCGAACGCGAGGCGCAGCGGCCGTTCAACTTTTCCGACGTCGTCGCGCCGCTGCCGCTGGGTTTCCGACGCGTCCGGGACGGCGACGCGCTGCGGATCGGCGGGCGCGACTGGGACGTGCGCACCGGCGACGGCCACGCGCCGGAACACGCCACGCTCTGGAGCCGCGACGGCGACGTTGTGATCGGCGGCGACCAGCTTCTGGCTTCGATCTCGCCGAACCTGGGAGTCTATGCCACCGAGCCCGAGGC
>JAHELH010000040.1 GCA_024644285.1 Paracoccaceae bacterium
GGCCAGCGCGCCGCGCCCGGCGCCATCGAGCGGGTCGAGATCGACCCCGCGACGCGCGAGCCGCGATTCAAGGTGATCGGTTGCGACCTGTGGTCGACCGAGGACGGCTTTGCCCAGGCCACGGCTGTGTCCGGCATCACCGGCATCTGCGGCTCGGGCATCATCGAGGCGGTGGCCGAGATGCGCGCTGCGGGCCTCGTCGACGCCGGCGGGCTGATCGGCTCGGCCGCGCAGACCGGCACGCCGCGCCTGATCCCCCAGGGCCGCACCCATGCCTATGTGCTGCACGACGGCACGGCCGAGGGCGGTCCGCTGATCCTTGTGACGCAAGGCGATGTCCGCGCCATCCAGCTGGCCAAATCCGCGCTCTATGCGGGCGCGCGGTTGCTGATGGATGAATTGAACGTCGATTCAGTTGACCGCGTCGTGCTGGCCGGCGCCTTCGGCGCGCATATCTCGCCGAAACACGCGATGATCCTCGGCATGATCCCCGATTGCCCGCTGGACAAGGTGACCTCCGCCGGCAACGCCGCGGGCACCGGCGCGCGCATCGCGCTCTGCAACCGCGAGGCGCGCGCGGAAATCGAGAAGCGAGTCAGCCAGATCCACAAGGTCGAGACCGCCATCGAGCCGCGGTTCCAGGAGCATTTCGTCGCCGCCAACGCCATCCCCCACGCCACCGCGCCCTTCGAGCGCCTGCGCGCCGTCGTGCCGCTGCCGGAGGTGAGCTTCAACACCGGCGGCGAGGACGGCGGCCGCAGACGCCGACGCCGGGGATAGCGTCGCGCGGCGGGGTCAATCGCTCCCGCCGATCACGCAGATTGCCGGCGGTTCGATGTCCGGCAGGGTCTCGGTGCGTATCCCCGTCAGACCGGCCTGCTGCATCTGCGCCGCGATCTGCCGCGCCGTGGCGTCCGAACCTGCGCCGAACCGCGGCTGAACCGTCGTCAGCACCTGCCCGCCCGGCGCAAGACGGCCCGACAGGGCCGCGAAGACCTGCACCGGCCTCTCCCAGAAAGGCCAGACATTGACGGAATAGATTCGGTCGAACGGACCCTGCAGCGCCGGCTCACGCTCCAGTGCCTCCCATTCCACCGACCCGCAGAACAGCCGCAGGCGCCCCTCGGCGACCGCGCCGGAATTGGCGCGGGCGGCGGCGGCGCGCATCACCTCGGACCGGTCGATGCCAAAGGCCCGCCCGCCGCCGGTCAGCCGGGCGCAGACCAGTTCCAGCGCGTAGCCCGGGCCATAGCCCAGCTCCAGCACCCGGTGCCCCGGCGCCAGCCGCATCAGGTCGACGGTCCACTCGTTGCGCCGCCGGTTGGAGGCGCGGTGCCGCATGACCATTCCGGCCAGCCGCCCAGCAAGCCCTTCCGGCGCGCCGAACTGGCGCACCAGATAGCCCTTGAGCCCGCCGCGCGACGGCGCGCCGCGGGGACAGGATATCGTGCTCATGGCCGCGCTCCGGCCGCCGCAAAGCGCAGCAGCATCGCCGTCGCGGTCAGCGCGGCCATCAGGCCCAGCGCGTGTTTCGACCGTATTTCTGGCAACCCGAATATCTCGGGCGCGAACATGTTCCACGAAATCTGCAGCACCAGCGCGGCCAGAAGCACCGCGCCGACAACCTTTAGCGCAGAATGCGCGCGGTCGCGCCATTTTCCGTCGATATGCGCCGTGTCGCTCATGACTCTCTCTCCTTGTTCGGTCGCGGCGGCCAATCCTCGCTGTCGAAGGCGGCGATGATGCGCCGCAATACGCGGTTGGCCGTCTGAAGGTCCCTCGCCCCCACATCCGGCAAGGTCAGGGCCCGGAAAGCCCGGGTCTCGACGGCGCGCATCGCGGCGAACGCGGTCTCGCCGCGCGGCGTGGCGGCCACCAGCTTCGAGCGCTTGTGCCCGGGGTTGTCGCGGTATTCGACGAAGCCCCCCTCGAGCAGCGCGTTGACCAGCGACTGGATGTGCTGCCGCGTCACCGGCCGCACCCGCGCCATCTGCGGCACGGTCTGCGGACCGCCGTCGATCACGCTTTCCAGGACGGCCCGCATGCCGATGCTGATCTCGCTTTCACCGTGCAGCTGGCCGAACCCGTGGCCCAGCTTGTGGAACAGCCGGCGGACGGCCAGCGTCAGATCGTAGAACGCCTCGATTTCCCGGTCGTCCATCACCCCTCCTTGATTTGACAAGTAATTTGTCATATTTGTATTTGACAATTGAGTTGTCAAGTGGAAATCGGGATGCTCACCCAGACCCATGCCCTGATCGCCGTCGCCCTGTTTGCCGGAAACGGGCCACATGCGCGGGTCGCGGCGGCGCTGGCGGGCGCGCTTTTGCCCGATGCCGATCTCTGGGCGATGATCCTGACCGAGGCGGCGCTTGGCAGCAGCGGCTGCGAGATATTTCACTACCGCTTCTTCGAGCCGCGCTGGCAGGCGCTGCAATCGGTGATGAACAGCGCGCCGGTCTGGCTCGCGGTCCTGGCCGCCGGCTGGCATTTCGAACGGCCGCTGTTGCGCATCGCCGCCGCCGCGGCGCTGCTGCATCTGGGCGCGGATTTCCTGCTGCATCACGACGATGCGCGGGCGCATTTCTGGCCGTTGAGCGACTGGCGCTTCCGCTCACCGGTCTCTTACTGGGACCCGGCGCATTACGGCCGACTGGCCGCCGCCGCCGAACTGCTGCTCGGGCTGGCGCTGCTGCTGTGGCTGCTGCGGCGCGCCCGCACGCGCGGGGCGGTCGCGTTGCTGGCCGCCGCATTCCTTGCCTATGCCGTACCGCTGGGCGTCACCTTCGGGCAGGACGCCCAGGCGCATGCCCGCGGCCCCGGATCCTGCGACGCGCGGCCCAATCCCCGCGAACGGTGGCATACGGGTTCCCTCGATATCCGTGGATTTCTCCCCGCCAATGCTGATTTCGGCGCAAAAATATGATAGACTGCACGCGCTGCCACTGGCGCACCGCTGCATGCATCCGTGTCAGTAACACCGTCACCGGTACGCCGGTCGCAGTCCCGATGATCTATGGGGAGAGACGACATGCGTGATTTGTTCCGAACGACCGCCATCGCGCTCTTGCTGCCCGGGCTGGCGGCGGCGGGCTCCATCGAGGTGACCTTCGTCGACCACATCAAGGCCGAGATGATCGAGCAGGACGTGTATATCGAGAAGGACGCGGGCAAGGTGTTCCGCGTCACGCCAACCGATTACAGCGAGCATATGGCCGCCAAGGTCTTCACCACCGCCGTCGGCGTCGAGCACGACCCGATGGCGATGGAGAAGATCGGGCCGTACGACAAGGGGATGGCGCTTGGCTTCACCCTGGCGGAGTGGCTCAGCGGCGCGGGGACCGCGACGATCGAATGCGACGGTAGCCAGGGAAGCATCTCGGCAGAGTTCGAAAACCTGGTGCCCGACGGGCTGTACACCATGTGGCAGTTCTACATGGGCATGCCCCTGCCAGAGCATTTCTCGACCTACGACCTGCCCGTGGGCGCGCGCGACGGCTCCGACTCGGTCTTCACCGCCGATGCCGATGGCAAGGCCGTCTACACCGCCACGTTCGAGCCCTGCCTGCAGGGCGGCGGCACACAGCTGGCCGCGGGTCTAGCCATCGCCTATCACAGCGACGGCAAGACCTATGGCTACGAACCGGGATCGATGGGCGACAAGACCCACATCCACCTGTTCACCATGCTGCCGAGCGACGCGGAGATGCCGCACTAGCCGCCTGGGCGCTGTAATGTCCGATCGTTAGGATGGGGGGTCGCCCCCATCCTACATCCGGCCGATCCGCCGGCCCACCCGCATCGCCTGCTTGGCGCGCTTGGCGCTTTCCTGGCCGTTCTGCTTTTCCAGCCGCTCGGCCTCGGGATCGCGCGGCTGGCCGGGCTTGCGGCGCCGCGCTGCCATGTCGAAACCCTTGTCGATGCCCTTGCTGATCGCCTTGCGCAGAAACAGCCGCATCACAAGGTTGATGATCTGGTTCACGTTCATCGCTGGCACCCCTTTCGCGGGCTATTCCTCGAACATCTCGCTTTGATCTTCCGGACCGTCATCTTCGTCCGGCACGCCCACACCATCGGGCAGATTACCCGGCGGCGGGCGGTTTTCCAAAAGGCCGGCGGCCCGCAATTCCTTCAGCCCCGGCAGGTCGCGGGCGCTCTCTAACCCGAAATGGTCAAGGAATTCTTCCGTCACCACGAAGGTCACCGGCCGCCCGGGGCTCATCTTGCGGCGGCCGAAGCGGATCCAGTCCATCTCGAGCAACTGGTCCACCGTGCCGCGGCTGACGCTGACGCCGCGGATCTCCTCGATCTCGGCCCGCGTCACCGGCTGGTGATAGGCGATGATCGCCAGCGTCTCGATGGCGGCGCGGCTCAGCTTGCGCGTCTCGACCACCTCGCGCTGCATCAGGAACCCCAGATCCGGCGCGGTGCGCAGCGCCCAGGCGTCGCCCACCTTGACCAGCCGCACCCCGCGCCCTTCGTATCGCTTGCGCAACAGCTGCAACGCCTCGGCCGCATCCGCGCCGTGCGGCATCCGCGCGTTCAGCTCGGCCACGCTGACCGGCTCGGCCGATGCGAAGAGGATCGCCTCGACCATGCGCTCCTGCTCGGCCATCACCGGGGCCTCGAACAGGCTGTCTTCGGTTTCCTCGAGCTCTTCAGCCATCTTTTCTTTTCCGGCGGATCTGGATCGGCGCGAAGGTCTCGCCCTGGCGGATCTCGACATCTCCCGCCTTGGCCAGTTCCAGCGTCGCCGCGAAGGTCGCCGCAGTGGCCGAGCGGCGCAGTCCCGGATCGGACCCCCAGCCCTCGGGCAGATAGCTCGACAGGTCGGTCCAGTCGCCGGCGAACGCGATCAGGGGGCGCATCCGGTCCAGCGCCTGCTCCATCGTCAGGACCCGGTCGCGGTCCATCGTGAACGGGCGGAACTCGTCGCGGGTGCGGATCCGGGCATAGCCCTGCATCAGGTCCAGCAGCGTCGCGGTATAGGTGATCCGGCGGGTCCGCGTCACGTCCTCGGGAATGCCGCGCGCAAAAAAGTCGCGGCCCTTCTGGTCTCGCGCCATCAGGCTGGCGGCCTGCTCGCGCATCGCCTCCAGCCGCTCCAGCTGGAACGCCAGGTGCGCGGCCAGCTCCTCGCCCGAGGGCCCCTCGTCGCCCGGTTCCGGCGGCAACAAGAGACGGGATTTCAAATAGGCCAGCCAGGCCGCCATCACCAGGTAATCGGCGGCCAGCTCGATGCGCAGGGTCGTGGCGCGCTCGATGAAGCCCAGGTACTGCTCGGCCAGCGCCAGGACGGAAATCTTGCGCAGATCGACCTTTTGCGTCCGCGACAGCGTCAAGAGCAGGTCGAGCGGCCCCTCGAAGCCGTCCACGTCGACGATCAGCGCCTCCGCCGCGCGGCGCGCATCCACGCTGGTCACGTTGTCGAAAGCGCCCGGTTCAGCCATAGACCCGTCCGTCCAGAAGCGAGGCAAGCTCTGCCTCTGCGGCCGGAATGTCAATGGGCTGCGGCGCGCGCCGTGCCGCCAGCGCCACCCTGGCCCGGTCCGCCGCCGCGCCGTCAAGCGCACCGCTGACCTCGGCCACTTCGCGCATTTCGTCCAGTTCGCCGTTGCAATGCAGGATCACATCGCAACCGGCGCCAAGCGCCGCCCGGCAACGCGCCGAAAGATCGCCCGCCAAGGCGTGCATCGAGATGTCGTCGGTCATCAGCAGGCCGGAAAACCCGATCTCGTCACGGATCAGGCCGACCATGGTCGCCGAGGTCGTCGCGGGCGCCTGTTTGTCAAAGGCCTCGTAAACGACGTGCGCGGTCATCGCCATCGGCAGGTCGGCGAGCGCCGCGAAGGGCGCGAAATCGCGCCGGCGCAGCTCTGCCCCCGCGGCATCCACCACCGGCAGATCGAGATGGCTGTCCACATGCGACCGGCCATGGCCCGGTGCGTGCTTCATCACCGGAAGCACGCCGCCCGCCTGCAGCCCGTCCGCTACCGCGCGCGCCGCCGCCGTCACCGTTTCGGGATCGCTGCCGTAGCAGCGGTCTTTCAGAAACGGATGCGTGCCCGCCTCGGCCACGTCGCACATCGGTCCGCAATTGACGTCGATCCCGAGGGCCAGCAACTCGTCGGCGATGATCCGCGACCGCAGCCACATCGCGCGCATCCGGTCCGGCCCGCCCTTTTCCATCTGCTCCAGCGGCGGCAGCCATTGCCGCCAATACGGCGGCCCGATGCGCTGGACCCGTCCGCCTTCCTGGTCGATCAGGATCGGAGCGTCGCGCCCCACCGCTTCGCGCAGCGCGTCGGTCAGGCGGCGCACCTGGTCCGGCGTCTCGAGGTTGCGGCGGAACAGGATGAACCCCCAGGGCTGGGCGTCGGCGAAAAAGTCCCGCTCCTCGGCCGAAAGGCGCGGACCGTAACAACCGAGGATCGCCGCCAGCGTCACCGGGTCACGACGGGGATGCAGGCCTGGCGTTCGGCCAGCAGGGCCGAGCAGAACCGCCGCGCATCGTTGATGTCGGCGAACCCCACGGCCCGCAGGCGGTAGAAGGTCTTGCCGCCCGACACCGCCTTCTGGATCACCCGCTGCTTCTGGGACAGAAAATCGCGGAATCTCGCGTCCATCTTGTCCCAGGCCGCGCGGGCCTCCTCGGGGCTGTCGAAGGCGCCGAACTGCACCAGCCTGGTGCCGACCGGCAGGCTGTCGGGCTCGACGTCCAGCGGCGCATCCGCCGGCGCGGCGGCCAGCACCACCGAGCGCGCCACCGCCTCTGCCGCGGCGTCGCCGATGGGACGCGGCTGGGGCAACGGTGACCGGGCCACGCCCTCGACCGATGCCGGAACGATCGCCGCGCGCACGGGCTGAGGCGCGATCGCGCCGCTGAGCGGGGTGACGTTCTGTGCCATTTCCTCGGCCAGAGCCGCGATCTCGGTCTCGGTCTCGGGGGGCGCGGCCTCGACCGGGGCGGCATCAAGCCGGGCGCGCGGCAAGTCCTCGTCCGCCAGGTTCAACGGCGCGGGCGCCAGGATCAGCCGGTCGGCGGGCCGCTCCGCGGCGCCCTCGGCAGCCACCGAGTTCACCGCCAGCCCCTGATGCGCGGCGCGCTCGCCGCCGGGATCGTCGGGCGCCACCCGCATCGGCCCCTCCAGCGCGCGCACCACCGGCACCCCGGTGACGTCGCGCATCGCCAGCTGATAGCCCCATGTGCCCAGCCCGCCGATCAGCGCCACCGACATGATTGCGCCCAGCCAGTTGAACAAAACCCCGAAGAACCCGGACCCGGCCTCTTGCCCGGTCCCGGCGCGATCGCCCAGATAGGAATCTGCCATTTTCGCCTCACTGCCCGCATCGCCCTTGGGCGCACGGGTCCTTTTGCCTGCTCGCGACCCGCGTCTTGTGCCGATTTGCGCTTGTCGTCAGCGCATTTCCTCGGCCGGGGTCACGCCCAGAATACCAAGACCTGATGAAATAACAACGGCAACGGCCCGCGCCAGCGCGATTTTTTGCCCCGAAGCGGCTGCGTCGCCCTCTTGCAGGAAGCGCAATTCGGGCTTGTCGTTGCCCTTGTTCCAAAGCGCGTGCAGATCCGAGGCCAGATCGTAGAGGTAGAACGCCACGCGGTGCGGCTCGTGCGTGCGCGCGGCGATCTCGACCAGCCGTGGCCATTCGGCCAGCTTTCTGGCCACCGCGAATTCGGCCTCGTCCTCCAGCCTGGGCGTCTCCGACAGCGCGATCTTGGCCTCGCCGGCCTTGCGCAGGACCGACCGGACACGGGCATGGGCGTATTGCACGTAGAAGACCGGGTTCTCCTTGGACTGCTCGCGCACCTTGTCGAAATCGAAATCCAGGGGCGCGTCGTTCTTGCGCGTCAGCATCACGAAGCGGGTGACATCCGGGCCCACCATGTCGACCACGTCCCGCAGGGTGACGAAGTTGCCGGCCCGTTTCGACATCTTGAACGGCTCGCCGTCCTTGTAGAGCCGCACCAGCTGGGTCAGTTTGATATCGAGCGGCACGCGGCCATCGCTCAGCGCGCTGACAGCGGCCTTCATCCGCTTGACATAGCCGCCGTGATCGGCGCCGAAAACATCAATAAGCTGGTCGAACCCCCTGGAAATCTTGTCATAATGATAGGCGATGTCCGGGGCGAAATAGGTCCAGTCGCCGTCGGATTTCATGATCGGCCGGTCCACGTCGTCGCCATGCGCCGTGGACCGGAACAGCGTCTGTTCGCGCGGCTCCCAATCCTCGGGCATCTTGCCCTTCGGCGGCTCCAGCGTGCCGCGATAGATCAGCCCCTTGGCGTCGAGATCCGCGATCGCCGCCTCGATCCGGCCGGTGCCATAGAGCGACTTTTCGCTGAAGAAGACATCCATCCTGACGCCGAGGCTGGCCAGATCTTCGCGGATCATTGCCATCATCGCGTCGGTGGCGAAGCCGCGTACCTCGTCCAGCCAGTCCTCTTCGGGACGGTCCAGAAGGCTTTCGCCGTAATGCGCCTTGAGGTCCTCGCCCACCGGCACCAGATAGTCGCCTGGATAAAGCCCCTCGGCGATCTCGGGCGCGTGTCCGCAGGCCTCGCGATAGCGCTCGTAGGCCGAACGCGCCAGCACGTCGACCTGCGCGCCGCCGTCGTTGATGTAATATTCCCGGGTGACGTCGTAGCCCGCATAGTCCAGCAGGGCGGCCAGCGCATCGCCGAAGACCGCGCCGCGGGTGTGGCCGACATGCAGCGGTCCGGTCGGGTTGGCCGAGACGTATTCGACATTGACCCGCTCGCCCGCGCCCATCTCCGACCGCCCGAAATCGCCGCCCTCGTCCAGCACCCGCACCACCACCCCGGCCCAGACGTGGTCGGCCAGCCGCAGGTTCAGAAATCCCGGCCCCGCCACCTCGACCGTGTCGATCCGGTCGTCCGCCGCCAGCCGCCCGGCCAGCGTCTCGGCGATGTCGCGCGGTTTCAGCCCCGCCGGCTTGGCCAGCACCATCGCCGCATTGGTCGCCATGTCGCCATGGGCGGCGTCGCGCGGCGGTTCGACGGCGACCGCGCCCATGTCCAGCCCGGCGGGCAGGTCGCCGGCATCGGCCATCGCCGACAACTGGTCGACCACCAGCGCGCGGATATCGGAGAACAGGTTCATCTGGGCGGCCCTTGATTGCGAGCGCGGTGTAGCACGGGCAGCGTCGGGGTCAATCCGCGCCGCCTGCCCCGCACAGCCGCGCATGTTCCTGCAGGGCGAACCGGTCGGTCATCCCGGCGATATAGTCCGCCACGATCCGCGCCAGCGCCGTCTCGTCCCGCGCCTCCTCGACATCCTTGCGCCACTGCTTGGGCAGCAGCGAGGTGTCGGACATGAACAGCGGGAACAGGTCGTCGATCACCTGCGTCACCTGCGCCCGCATCTCGACCACGTCGGGCGCGCGGTACATCCGGTGATAGAGGAAATCGCGGGTCACCTGCAGATCGTGCCAGACAGAACCCGAGAACCGCACCATCGGACGGCCGGCCACCCGGACGTCCTGCACGCTTCGCGGCGCCAGATCGGCCAGCCGCGCCTGGGCCTGGGTGATCACGTCCTCGACCAGCAGCCCGAAGAACCGGCGCAGCGCCTCGTGCCGGCGGCGGTAGTAGTTCAACCCGGGATAGAGGTCGTCGGTGCGCGCGAAGCACTGCATCAGCAGCGGCAGATCGGCCAGTTCGTCGGTCGAGAACAGCTCGGCCCTGAGCCCGTCATGCAGGTCGTGGCTGTTATAGGCCACGTCGTCGGCCAGCGCGGCGACCTGCGCCTCGGCGCTGGCATAGGTGTGCAGTTCCAGGTCATGCCGGGCGTTGTACTCGGCCAGCGCGTAAGGAATGTCGCCCGTCACCGGCCCGTTATGCTTGGCGAGACCTTCCAGCGTCTCCCAGGTCAGGTTCAGACCGTCGAATTCGGCATAGTGGCGCTCCAGCGAGGTGACGATGCGGATTGCCTGGGCGTTATGGTCGAAGCCGCCGTAAGGCGCCATCAGCCGCTGCAGCGCCTCCTCGCCGGTATGGCCGAAGGGCGGATGGCCCAGGTCATGGGCCAGCGCCACCGCCTCGGTCAACTCCGCGTTCAGCCCCAGGGCGCCTGCAATGGTGCGCGCCACCTGTGCCACCTCGATGCTGTGCGTCAGCCGGGTGCGGTAATAGTCGCCCTCATGCTCGATGAAGACCTGCGTCTTGTGCTTCAGCCGCCGGAACGCGCTGGAATGGATGATCCGGTCGCGGTCGCGCTGAAAGCACGTCCGGAACCGGCTTTCCTCTTCCAGATAAAGCCGCCCGCGCGAGGTCTCCTCGCGCGAGGCATAGCGCTGCAACATCGGTAGCGTCCTTGTCGTCCTGTCCCGCTCTCCATATATTATGCCGGACCCGAAACCGAAACGCCTGAAAACCCGATGAATCTTCCGCCCAAAGTCACACCGCGCGCCTTTGCCCGCCTCGCCGAGATCGGCGCCGCCGCCGAAGGCAAGGCGCTGCGCGTCGCGGTCGAGGGCGGCGGCTGCTCTGGTTTTCAGTACGAGATCACGCTGGATAAGCCCGGCGCCGACGACCTGGTGCTGGAAGGCGAAGGCGAGAGGGTCGCGGTCGATCCGGTCTCGCTGCCCTTCCTGTCGAACGCGGTGATCGATTTCAGCGAAGAGCTGATCGGCGCGCGGTTCGTCATCGAAAATCCGAATGCGACCTCCAGCTGCGGCTGCGGGACCAGCTTCTCCATCTGATCCGGGCCGAGGCCTTCAACACGGAAACGCCGCAATACGGGCCGCGAAGGCGCCCGGACGGTGGTTGGAGCGCGGCGCTTGAATGGGTCGAGTCGGGTGAGTCGCCCCCGGTCAACCTGTCCTATAGGAGAGGTATTTGACCTCTTTGTTTCCATACCGCAATCAATGCGCTTTTTCCCTGGCGAATGTGTATTTCCGGAATTGGCGCAGTTTCAGACTTCGGTAACGATTTTGTCCAATTTTGGGTCCAATCAGGTCCCAAATCGGAAATGTCACAATTGCGACAGAGTTCGGTACCGATTGGGTCTCATTTGCAAATCAGTCATCTTCTCCAGGTTGAACAAACCGAAAGAAGACAGAATGGAACATCCGCATAACCTCTCTCCGGACGCCGCGCCCGATCTGCAAATTGCAGACAATGCCCGGCAGGATAGTCCGGCGTCGAGGGCCGCGTCGCACGGCCTGCCAAGGCTCGACCGGACCCTCTACGACAAACTGTTCCGTCTGGACGCCGGCCGCAGTCTCGCGGCGGCCTCGCACGTCCGGAATTTGTCACGAGTTGCATTGTCCGGCCCGCAGGAAATCGGAGACACGCAATGAGTGCCCGCATCCTGCCTTTCCCGCGCGCAGCGATGCGCAGGCCGCGCGTCCCCACTGGACGGAAGGTTTGTCGCATCGTTTCGTCGCCCGGCCGGGACCCGAGAGTGCCGCAGGCCCGCATCGCCCGGCTCGAACCGACCACGCCGCACAAGGGTCATCCTGGCGCCTGACGCGCCGGCAGACCCAAAGAGAAAGACAAGAACGGAATACACCATGCCCATGTCCCTGATCCAGAAAGCCCGCGCCGGACGCAGCCGCGCCGTCGCCAAGCTCGGCAAACGCCCCCGCACCCCCGCGTCCCTAATCGTCGCGCCGGACGCGTCAAGCCGGCGCCGGCAGCTCGCGGCGCTCTACCCGTTCATTACGCGCCGCGCCGCCGGCCCCCGTCACGGACCGGCCGGAATTGCGGTCGCCGCCTAAGCCCGTCGAACCCCCCCTCGGAGCGGGCGTACTCGCTGAATCAACCGGCTCCGAACCCCTCAGCCCGTGGCGCATGGCATCAAGCCCCACTCTCCGCGCGCCACGGGCTGAACCCCACCTGCACCTCTTGAGTGCCGGCAGACGCCTCCGGAATGCCGCCCTCGATTGCGGCTTGATCAGCCCCGCCCCGCGCGCCATCAAGGGGCATGAAAATAGCCAGCTTCAACATCAACGGCATCAAGGCCCGGATCGGCGCGCTGAGCGACTGGCTGGACGAGGCGCAGCCGGACGTCACCCTGCTGCAAGAGATCAAGTCTGTCGACGAGGCCTTTCCCCGCGAACATTTCGAGGACAAGGGCTACACCGTCGAAACGCATGGGCAGAAGGGGTTCAACGGCGTGGCGATCCTGTCGAAGCTGCCGCTGGAGGATGTCAGCCGCGGACTGCC
>JAHELH010000310.1 GCA_024644285.1 Paracoccaceae bacterium
TCGGGCGTCCAGCGGTGAAACGCCAGCGGAAGGCTGCGGCCCCGGATCACCGGTACGCCAACCGCGCCGTCACGCGCGAGAACGGCCATCGCCGGCAACGGGTCGATCTCGCCGCGCATCGGCATGTAGCCCGAGATCGGTTTGCCGCGGTGGGGCTCCAACGCCATCAGCAGGCGCGCCGCTCCGGCCGCCGGATCGCCCGCTGCATGCGCCACCCGGCGACGCTGCAGCGCAGCCTTGCGTTCCGCCGCCTTGGCAGCCTCCAGATCGCTCACAGCAGCACCAGCGCCGCGAGGCCGAGGAAGGCCAGAAAGCCAACCACATCGGTCACGGTGGTCACGAAAGCTCCCGAGGCCAGCGCCGGGTCGATCCGGACCTTGTCCAGCGCCACCGGGATGATCGTGCCGGCCAGTCCCGCCACCACCAGGTTGATCACCATCGCCGCCGCGATCACCAGCCCCAGCACGGGCGAGCCGAACCAGATCACCCCGACCACGCCCATCACCACGGCGAAGATCAGCCCGTTGATCAGACCCACGAATGTTTCCCGCCGGATCACCCGCCAGACGTTGCTGCCCGTCAGGTCCTTGGTCGCGATCGAGCGCACCGCCACCGTCAGCGACTGGGTGCCGGCATTGCCGCCCATCGAGGCGACGATGGGCATCAGAACGGCCAGCGCCACGAACTGCGATATCGTCGCCTCGAACTGGGCGATGACCAGCGAGGCCAGGATCGCGGTGACCAGGTTCACCGCCAGCCAGGGGAACCGCCGCTTGGTGGTGTCGACGACGGTGTCGGACAGGCGGCTTTCGTCGCTGACACCGGCCAGGCGCAGGATGTCCTCCTCGTGCTCTTCGTCCAGCACCGCCATGGCGTCGTCGATGGTGATGATCCCCACAAGCTTGCCGTCCGCATCGACAACCGGGGCCGAGATCAAGTGGTACTGGTTGAAGACATAGGCGACCTCGCCCTCGTCCTCGGTGACCAGGATCGTCGAAAAGCTGTCCTCGGTCAGATCCTTCAACTTGGTTTCGCGTTTCGAGCCGAGGATCTTGCCCAGCGTCACGTATCCCACCGGGCGGAATTTCGGATCGACCAACACCATGTGGTAGAATTCGTCCGGCAGGTCGTCGTGGCTGCGCATGAAATCGATGGCCTCGCCGACATTCCAGTGCTCGGGTCCCACGACCACTTCGCGCTGCATCAGGCGCCCGGCAGAATATTCCGGGTAGGTCATCGCGTTCTCGACGGCCGCGCGATCGGTTGCCTCGAGCGATTCCAGGATCACCTGCTGCTGCTCGGGTTCGAGGTCCTCGATGATGTCGACGACATCGTCGCTTTCCAGCTCCCGCACCGCCTCGGTCAGCACCTTGGGCGAAAGGTATTCGATGACTTCCTCGCGGATCGATTCATCGATCTCCGACAGGATCTCGCCGTCGATGCCCGGCTCGAACAGCCGCACGATACTTTCGCGCTCTTCACTGCTGACCTGTTCCAAAAGGTCTGCGATGTCGGCGGCATGCAGCGGGTCCATCAGCGAGGCGAGCAGCGCCGCGTCGCCGGCCTCGGCGGCGGCCAGGATCGCGTCCACCGTCCCGGTGTCCAGTTCGAAGGAGTATTCGTCCGGGCGCTGCTCTTCGGTCATGGCCAGCCTCTTTGCGTCGATTGTGCGGACATTAGAGAAGCTGCTTCGCAAGAAACAGTGGGGCCGCGCGATTTACCCGATGTATTTGCCCAGCTAGGCTCGGGCCGGTCAAAAGGGGTCGGAGCATGGCCAAATACACGCTGCTGGTTGGACAGGTGCTGCGCTTCGAAGGCGATCCGTTTCACGGCGAGATCGACGCGGTCGCCCGGCACGAAACCCGTGGTGGAGTGGTGATCGCCGGTGGCGAGATCGCCGATTGCGGTCCCGCCGACGCGATGCGCGCGGACTATCCCAACGCCGAGACAATCGATTACGGCACCGGACTGATCACGGCCGGCTTCATCGACGCGCACGCGCATTACCCTCAGACCGCGATCATCGCCAGCTGGGGCAAGCGGCTCATCGACTGGCTGAACAGCTACACCTTCCCCGAGGAGATGCGCTTCGGCGACCCCGGCTACGCCGCAGAGATCGCGTCGCGTTACTTCGACCTGATCCAGGCGAACGGCACCACCACGGTCTGCAGCTATTGCACGATCCATCCCGAAAGCGTCGACGCCTTCCTTGCCGAGGCGCAGAGCCGCGGCGTTCGCGCAGTCGCGGGCAAGACCTGCATGGACCGCAACGCGCCCGGGGGGCTTCGCGACACGCCGAAATCGGCCTATGACGACAGCAAGCGGCTTCTGGAGAAATGGCACGGCACCGACCGGCTGTCCTACGCCATCACGCCGCGTTTCTCGCCCACTTCGACGCCCGAACAGCTCGAAGCGCTGGGCGCGCTCTGGGCCGAGCATCCCGAATGCCTGATGCAGACGCACTTGAGCGAACAGACCGACGAGATCGCGTGGGTGAAGGGACTTTACCCGCAAGCGCGCGACTACCTCGACACCTACGAGCAATTCGGCCTGCTGGGACCTGGCGGGCTTTACGGCCACGCCATCCACCTGGAGCCGCGCGAGAAGGACCGGCTGCGCGAGGTCGACGCCGCGCTGATCCACTGCCCGACCTCGAACACCTTCATCGGCTCGGGCCTGTTCGACATGGGCGGGCTGACGGTCGCGGGTCACCGCGTCGGGCTGGCGACCGATACCGGCGGCGGGTCGTCGTTCTCGATGCTGCGGACCATGGCCGCGGCCTACGAGGTCGGCCAGTTGAACGGCACGGCCCTGCATCCGGCACAGCTTTACTGGCTGGCGACGGCAGGATCGGCGCGCGCGCTGCGGATGGACGACAGGATCGGGAACATCGCACCGGGGATGGAGGCCGACCTGGTGGTCCTCGACCTCGCCTCGACGCCGGCCATCGCCCAGGCCGCCGCGCGCGCAGGGGATGTCTGGCAGGCCCTCTTCCCGACGATCATGATGGGCGACGACCGCGCGGTGCGC
>JAHELH010000041.1 GCA_024644285.1 Paracoccaceae bacterium
GCGCTCGAGACATCGGCGCTCCGGTCCGGATTGCGCGCGGCCAAGCGCAAGGTCGCTTTGCTGGTGGCGCTGGCCGACCTGGGCGGGGTCTGGCCGCTGGCGCAGGTGACCGGCGCACTGACCGAACTGGCCGACCTCGCCACCGACCGCGCCGTGAAGGCCATGGTCGCGGCCGAGATCGCGCGCGGCAAGCTGGCCGGCGCCACCGAGGACGACATCGCCGAGGCCGGCGGCATGGTGGCGCTGGCGATGGGCAAGATGGGCGCGCATGAACTGAATTATTCCTCCGACATCGACCTGATCTGCCTGTTCGACGGCGACCGCTACGATTCCGCGGATTACCACGAGGCCCGCGCCGCGCTGGTGCGCGCAACCCGTCACATGGCCTCGATGCTCAGCGAGATGACCGGCGAGGGCTACGTCTTCCGCACCGACCTGCGGCTGCGCCCCGATGCCGCCGTGACGCCGGTCTGCCTGTCGATGGACGCCGCCGAAAGCTATTACGAAAGCGTCGGGCGGACATGGGAACGCGCCGCCTATATCAAGGCGCGGCCCTGCGCCGGCGACCTGGCGGCGGGCAAGCGGTTCCTCGAGCGCCTTCGCCCCTTCGTCTGGCGCAAGCACCTCGATTTCGCCGCCATCCAGGATGCCCACGACATGCGCCTGCGCATCCGCGAGCATCGCGGGCTTTCCGGCAGGCTGGCGCTCGAGAACCACAACATGAAGCTGGGGGCGGGCGGGATTCGCGAGATCGAGTTCTTCACCCAGACCCGCCAGATCATCGCCGGCGGCCGCGACCCGTCGCTGCGCGTGCGCGGCACGCTCGAGGGGCTGGAGCGGCTGACGGCGAAGGGCTGGGTCGAGGCCGCGACCGCGCGCACGCTGGCCCAGGCCTACGAGGCGCACCGCGAGGTCGAGCACCGCATCCAGATGATCGCCGACGCCCAGGCCCACAAACTGCCCGGCGACGCCGAGGGCTTCGACAGGCTGGCGGCCTTCATGGGAACCGAGACGGAAAGCCTGCGCCGCGACCTGCGCGAGCGGCTGGCCGAGGTGCACGGCCTGACCGAGGGCTTCTTCGCGCCCGACGCCGCGCGTCCCGCGCCGGAAATGTCGCCCGAAACCCGCGCGATCGTCGAGCGCTGGCACGGCTATCCCGCCTTGCGCTCGGCCCGGGCCGAGGAGATCTTCGAGCGCCTGCGGCCGGAAATCCTGGCGCGCCTGCAAAAGGCCGCCCGGCCGCACGAGGCGCTGGAGCAGTTCGACGCCTTCCTGGCGGGGCTGCCCGCGGGCGTACAGGTCTTCTCGCTGTTCAGCGCCAATCCGCAGCTGATCGACCTGATCGTCGACATCGCCGCCACGTCTCCCGCGCTGTCACGCTATCTGGGCCGGAACGCGCAGGTCTTCGATGCCGTGATCGGCGGCAGCTTCTTCGAGCCGTGGCCCGGGGCCGAGGAGATCTGCGCGCGGCTGGCGGCGCTGCTGCAGGAAACCCAGGACTACGAGGCCCGGCTCGACGCGGCGCGCCGCTGGATGAAGGAATGGCATTTCCGGATCGGCGTGCATCACCTGCGCGGCCTGATCGACGGGCAGGCGGCCGGGGCGGCCTATGCCGATCTCGCCGACGCCGTCCTGGGCGCGCTCTGGCCGCCGGTGGTCGCGGAATTCGCGAAAAAGCACGGCGAACCGCCGGGGCGCGGCGCGACGGTCCTCGGCATGGGATCGCTCGGCGCGGCGCAACTGACCGCCACCTCGGACGTCGATCTGATCGTGATCTACGACGCCGAAGGCGTCGACGCCTCGGACGGCCGGCGCCCGCTGCCTACCCGCACCTATTACGCCCGCCTGACCCAGGCCTTCGTCACCGCGCTGACCGCGCCGATGGCCGAGGGGCGGCTTTACGAGGTCGACATGCGGCTGCGCCCGTCGGGGCGGCAGGGACCGGTGGCGACCTCGCTGGCGTCGTTCCGGGACTACCAGGCGAACGAAGCCTGGACCTGGGAGCACCTGGCGCTGACCCGCGCCCGCCCGCTCGCGGGCTCGCCGGAACTGGGCGACGAGGTCGAGGCGTTCCGCCGCGATCTTCTGGCCGCGCCGCGCGACGCGGCCAAGACACTGGCCGACGTGGCCGAGATGCGGGCGCGGATCGCCGAGGCCAAGCCGGAACAGGAACCGCTGCAGGCGAAGATCGGGCCGGGGCGGATGCAGGATATCGAGCTTTTGGCGCAGGCGGCGGCGCTTTTGTCGGGCTGCCCGGCGCGCAGCGTGCCGGACCAGCTTGCGGCGGGGCAGGGCATCGGCTGGCTTTCTGCCCAGGACGGGGAAAGCCTGACCGGCACCTACGAGCGGCTTCAGACCTTTCAATCCGCCGCCCGGCTGCTGACCGGCACCGCGCTCGATTTCGACGCGGTGGGCGAGGGCGGGCGCGGCTTCATCCTGCGCCAGATGGACGCGGCCAGCGTCGGCGTGCTGGAGGATGATCTGCAGCGGCGCGCGGCCAGCGCCGCGGGCATCATCGAGCGCGCGCTGGCCGCGCCACCCCGCCGGTGACGCAGATTTCGATTTGCGCGCGCCGCGCGGCGGTGTACGCCCAGCGGAAGAAGAGCGGAGTGACGGGATGACGCCAGAGGAAATCGACAAGACTGGATTGATCCGCGAGGCCTACGGCATCGACGGCATCGGCGCTCCGGAATGCCGGTCCATTTTCGTCGATTGGGCGTTGAAGCTGCCGGCTTCGGTCGATGCGCGGGACGCCATCTCGCTGCTGTTGCAGCATTACGCAAAGGACCGCTCCGACCACCCGATGACGGCGGTGCTGCGCGAGGGCCTGCACGAGGCCCGGCCGCCCCGGCGCCGCGGCGGGCGCGGCGGGCGCCTTGGCGGTGCCTAGCGTCAGTTCACGTAAATGACGGGATCGACGCTTTCGAGCCCTTCGCGCACCTCGAAATGCAGGAAGCTCGGATTGCCCTCGCGCACCTTGGCGATGGTCTGGCCGCGCTTGACCTTTGCCCCCTTCTCGAAAGCGACATCGTCGATATTCGCATAGACCGTCAGCAGGTTGCCGGGATGGCGCAGCACCAGGATCGGCACCTGGTCGGTGTCGCGGGTGATCGCCGCCACCGTTCCGTCGCCGGCGGCTTTCACCGGGGTCCCGGCACTGGCGGCGATGTCGATGCCGTCATTCTTACGCTTCTCGTACGGGCGGATGATCTTGCCGCTGACCGGCAGCAGCAGCCGCGCGCTGCCGGACGCTTCGGTGCGCTCGGCCGACATATCGGGGCTCGGCGGCGCCGCGGCCGCGGCGGCGATCTCGGTTTCCTCGGGCAGCGGCCGTGACGCGCTGGGCGGGGTGGGCGTCGGACTGCCTGCGCCGGGCGCCGGGGTGTCCGCCTCGGCAGAGGCGCGCGCGACCGGTGTCGCCACCGGGACCAGCAGAAACTGACCTTCGCGCACGGTGAGATCAGGACCGAGCCCGTTCCAGTCGGCCAATGCCCGCACCGAGACTCCGTAGAGCCGCGAGATCGAATAGGCGGTCTCGCCGCGCTCCACCTTGTGCCGGATCGGCTCGGTGCCGGTCTGGGACGGCGCGGGCTTCGACTCGAACGGCGCCGGCGGGTTAGCCGCGTCGGCCCGGTCGATGGCGGCCCCGGCCAGCGACGTGATCTCGATGGTCTCGGCGGGGCGGATCGGGCCGAAGCCGTCGGCGCCGGTGGCGGGCGAGGGCTCGGCGACGCGGCGGGGCAGGGCGATCACCTCGCCCCGGCGCAGCACCGCGTCACGGCCGATCCCGTTGTACCGGGCAAGCTCGTCCGCATCCATTCCGACGCGGACCGCGACATCGGCGATGGTGTCGCCGCGCCGCGCCACGGCAACCTGGAAATTCGGATACGAGATGACGCCGCGATTGTCCGGATCGGGCCGGTCCTCGACCACGCCGCGCACCGCGCCGGACGTATCGGCGCCGAAGGTCGGGCGCCGAAAATCCAGGTCCAGCGGCTCGGTGCAGCCTGCCAGGATCAGCAGGCTGGCGCACAGCAAGACTGCGCGCGGTTTGCGTCGGCGGAAATCTGCCATTGCTCGTCCTCATTCCAAGGGCGCGGTACGTCCGCGCCTCTTTCGTCGTCTCTATCCGTCCTGTCCAAGCCCCTCGATGAGGGGTACGAAACGCACAGGGCACAACTCATCATACTCCAGTCCTGTCTCGGTTCG
Source organism: Paracoccaceae bacterium (assembly GCA_024644285.1). Taxonomy (GTDB): domain Bacteria; phylum Pseudomonadota; class Alphaproteobacteria; order Rhodobacterales; family Rhodobacteraceae; genus JAHELH01. The sequence continues at coordinate 4,210 of JAHELH010000041.1, forward strand.
CGTGACCTTGATCAGGCTCTGGACGGCATCCGACTGCCCCACGGGCACCACCATGATACCGCCTTCACGCAATTGCGCCAAGAGAGGACCGGGCGGGTCCTCGGCGGCGGCGGTCACCATGATCCGGTCGAAGGGCGCCTGGTCGGGCAGGCCGCGACTGCCGTCGCCATGGATCACCGTGATGTTCGACAGATCCAGGGCCTCGAAAATCTGCCGTGCCTCGCGCACCAGCCGACGGTGGCGCTCGACGGTGTAGACCCGGCGCGCCAGCTTCGACAGGATCGCGGCCTGGTAGCCCGACCCGGTGCCGATCTCCAGCACGGTGTCGCGCGGCCGCACGTTTAGCGCCTGCGTCATCAGGCCGACCACGGCCGGCTGGCTGATGGTTTGGCCGCAGGCGATGGGCAGCGGCGTGTCCTCGTAGGCGCGTTCGGAAAACAGCCCGCGGACGAAGGCGCCGCGGTCGATGCTTTCCATTGCAGTCAGCACCCTCTGGTCGGTCACGCCCCGCGACCGCAGGGCGAAGAGGAACTGCATCTTCTGTTCCCGGTCCATGGCTCACGCCATCCCCTGTGCCGTGTTCGCCGCCGTCACCCCAGCAACTCCCGCAGCGACTCCACGATATCATGCGCGGTCAGGTCGCAGCGCATCGGGGTGACGGAAACGTAGCCTTCCAGATTGGCATGCGCATCGGTCCCCGGCGCCGTCGGCACGTCCTGGCGGCCGCCCTTGATCCAGAGAAACTTGCGGTTCGACGGCGACATGTGCGGCTCGACGCTGAAGAAGGTGTCGGCGCGGTTGCCCTGCGGCACCACGCGCACGCCTTTCACATGCGCCGCCGGCACCGGAGGGAAGTTGACGTTGTAGAACACCCCGTAATCGCCGCCGCCCCAATGCCCCTTGTCCAGAAGGTCGCGCACCAGCGCCGCGCCGCTGCGCGCGGCGGCCTCGAACGGATCGGCGAGGTCGCGGTTGCCGGGCCCATAATACTGGCTCATCGCGATCGCCGGCAGGCCCTGCAGCGCCGCCTCCATCGCGCCGCCGATGGTGCCGGAGTAAAGCACGTTCTCGGCCGAGTTGTTGCCCCGGTTCACGCCCGACAGCACCAGGTCGGGGCGCCGGCCGGCCATCACGTCGTAAATCCCCGCCATCACGCAATCGGCGGGCGAGCCCTCGGCGGCGAAGCGGCGCTCGCCCAGTTCGGCGATCATCATCGGGTGGGTGTAGCTGATGCAATGCGCCACGCCCGACTGCTCGAAGGCCGGCGCCACGGTCCAGACCTCACCGTCGGGCCCTGCAACCTCGGCGGCGATGGCATGCAGGACCTTCAGCCCGGGGGCATTGATGCCGTCGTCATTGGTGATGAGAATCCGCATTGCGCCCGCCCTGTTTTGCCCTTCCTAGAGCGATTGCGCCCAAGGGTGAATCGCGAAATTGACCGGTTCCGCCGAAATGCCGCGAGATTGGTGCGCGATTGCGCCAGCGTCGGGGCCGGTCGCGGTCAGAGCCGGCCCAGGTAGTAGCGGTACTCGACGGGGGATATCTCTCCGGTCAGGGTCTCGATCTCGTCGTAGCGGATGGTCGAATAGATCGCCTGCCATTCCTCGCCGAACAGGTCGGCGATGAATTTGCTTTCGGCGAACACGTCGACCGCGCTGCGCCAGTCATGCCCCAGCGGCTCGGCCGGCTCGGCATGCGGATCGTCGATGGCGGGGCCGAGCATCGGCTTGGTGTTCAGCCCGTACAGGATCCCGCCGAGGATCGCCGCCAAAGCCAGGTAGGGGTTTACGTCGGCACCGCAGATGCGGTGCTCCAGCCGCGCGGCGGGTCCCTTCGTTTCCGGCAGCCGGACCCCGGCGCCGCGATGATCGAGCCCCCAGTTGGGCGACGAAGGCGAAAAATCGCCGGGCTGGAACCGGCGGTAGGAATTCATGTGCGGCGCAAAGATCGCCTGGGCGTCGGCCATCGTCTCCAGTACGCCGGCCACGGCGCAGGACAGCGTCTCGGACACGCCCTCTTCGGCGGAAAAAATGTTCTCGCCGTCCTTGTCCAGCACGCTGATATGGACATGCAGCCCGTTGCCGGGGTGGTCGGCATAGGGCTTGGCCATGAAGGTCGCTTCCAGATCGTGCCGCGGCACCACGCCGCGCACCAGCCGGCGGAACAGCATCGCGGTGTCCGCGGCGGCCAGCACGTCGCCGGTATGGTGAAAGTTGATCTCGAACTGGCCCGGCCCGTATTCGGCGATCAGCGTATCGGTGGCCAGCCCCTGCATCTTGCAGGCGGCGAGGATGTCAGTCAGCACCGTCTCGGTCCGGCTCAGCACGTCGAGGTCGTAATTCTGCGCCTTGGGCAGCCGGTAGGGCGGGCGCGGCGCCGTGGTATTGGTCTTGCGCGGCAAGATCATGTAGAATTCCAGTTCGGTCGCCAGCACCGGCCGCAGACCCTTCTCGGCGAAGCGCTTCACTATCGCCGCAAGCTGCTGGCGCGCCGACAGAAAGCTGATTTTTCCGTCGGCCTCGGTCATCTCTACCTGGACCTGGGCGACGTGACCCTCCGCCCAGGGCACCGGGCGCAGCGTGCCGTCGATCGGCACGATGCAGCCGTCGGGATCGCCCTGCACCAGGCCCAGGCCCGTCGCCTCGACCTCCTGGCCCAGGATGTTGGGCGCATAGGTCGACATCGGCAGCCGCAACTTGCCCTCGGCCAGCTTCGCCGCATCGTCGCCCGCCAGCCACTTGCCGCGCTGGATCGCGTTGATGTCGCTCAACAGCAACTCGATCCGGTCGGGCACGCCGTGCGCCGCGCAATAGGCGTCGTATTCCTGCAGAAAGGTCATGTCTGAAAGGCCGCCTGTTCCTCGCGCTGACGCCGGATCACCGCGCGTTTCGAGACCAGCGACGCGGTGATGACGCCGATGGTGACGATGCCGATCAGGATGGTGGACAGCGCGTTGATCTCCGGGCTGACGCCCAGCCGCACCGCCGAGAAGATCTTGATCGGCAGGGTGGTGGAAGACGGGCCCGAGGTGAACGAGGCGATCACCAGGTCGTCGAGCGAGAGCGTGAAGGCCAAGAGCCAGCCCGAGATCACCGCCGGCGCGATGATCGGCAGGGTGACCAACCGGAAGGCGTCGAACGGCGTCGCCCCCAGGTCCAGCGCCGCCTCTTCGAGGCTGCGGTCGAAGCTGACCAGCCGCGACGACACCACGACCGAGACGTAGCACATCGAAAACGTGGTATGCGCCAGCACGATGGTCAGGATGCCGCGATCCAGCCCGATGCCGATGAACAACAGCAGAAGCGACAGGCCGGTGATCACCTCGGGCATCACCAGCGGCGCGTAGATCATGCCGGAGAACAGGGTGCGACCAGGAAACCGCCCGGCGCGCACCAGCACGTAGGCCGCCATGGTGCCGAGGACCGTGGCCAGCGTCGACGAGAACACCGCCACCCGCAGCGTCACCCAGGCGGCGTCGAGGAAGGCGTCGTTCTGCAGAAGCTCGCCGTACCACCTGGTCGAGAACCCGGCCCAGACCGTCACCAGCTTGGATTCGTTGAAGCTGTAGATCACCAGGATGACCATCGGCAGGTAGAGGAAGGCGAAGCCCAGCGTCAGCGAGGTCGCGTTGAACCAGGAGAAACGGTTCATCGCCGGCCCCTGCGAAATTGAGCGCCTGCGGCGCGCGCCATTTTTCGGGGGGCTCCGCCCCCGGCCTGCGGCCTGCCCCGAGGTATTTTCTGCCAGATGAAGGAGCCGGTCGCGCTCATCCCTCTGCCTCGCGCTGTTTCTGCTCGTTGCGCTGGAACAGGATGATCGGGATCACCAGGATCAGAAGCAGGATGACGGCGACGGCCGAGGCCACCGGCCAGTCGCGGTTCGAGAAGAACTCCTCCCACAGCACCTTGCCGATCATCAGCGTCTGGCTGCCGCCCAGAAGCGACGGGATGACGAACTCGCCGATGGTCGGGATGAAGACCAGGAAACAGCCGGCGATGATGCCGGATTTCGACAACGGCACGGTGACCAGCCAGAAGGCGGATATGCGGGAACAGCCCAGATCCTCGGCGGCTTCCAGCAGGCTGTCGTCCATCTTCTCCAGCGTGGCGTAGATCGGCAGGATCATGAACGGCAGGTAGGTATAGACGATGCCGATATAGACCGCCGTATTGGTGTTCAGGATGGTCAGCGGCTCGCCGATGATCCCCAGCGACATCAGGAACTGGTTCAGGTAGCCCTCGCCCGAGAGAATGCCGATCCAGGCGTAGACGCGGATCAGGAACGAGGTCCAGAACGGCAGGATAACCAGCATCAGCAGCGTCGGGCGCCAGCTTTCGTCCGCCCGAGCCATACCGTAGGCGATGGGGTAACCCACCAGAAGCGTGATGCATGTCGACAGAGCCGCGATCTTCAGGCTCGACAGATAGGCCTTCCAGTAAAGATCGTCCTCGGTCAGGAAGATGAAATTCTCGAAATCCAGTTCGGCCCAGAAGGCCTTGAGCCCCTCCCAGCCCTGGCTCAGATCAAGCGTCGGGGTGTAGGGCGGGATCGACAGCGCCGTGTCGGAAAGCGAGATCTTCAGGACGATCAGGAACGGCACCAGGAACAGCGCCAGCAGCCACATATAGGGCACCGCGATCAGGATCAGGCGTCGGGCGTTCATCGGGCTACCGGGTCAGGACGACACCGGCGGTGTCGGTCCAGGACAGCCAGACCGGGTCGTCCCAGGTGATGTCGCGCCGGGCGATCCGGTGGGTGTTGGCGGTCTGCGCCTTGACGATGGCGCCATTGGCCAGTTCCACGTGGTAGGTCGAGATGTTGCCCAGATAGGCGATGTCATGCACCGTTCCGGGCACCGCATTGGCGCGGCTCTCGGGGTTCTCGGTCGAGATCGCCACCTTCTCGGGCCGGATCGCCAGGTAGACCTTGGCGCCGGTCGCAAGCGCCTCGTCGGTGGTGCCGATCAGCGGCGTGGCCCCCTCGGCCCAATGGATTTCATAGCGGCCCTCGCCCAGCGGCGTCGCCGCGCCCTCGATGATGTTCACGTCGCCGATGAAATCGGCCACGTAGGTCGAGTTCGGCGTCTCGTAGATCGCATCCGGCGTGGCGACCTGCACCAGTTTGCCGTGGTCCATCACCGCGACCCGGCTGGCCACGGTCATCGCCTCTTCCTGGTCATGGGTGACGATGACGAAGGTGGTGCCGGTCTTCTCCTGGATGTCCATCAGCTCGAACTGCGTCTCCTGGCGCAGCTTCTTGTCCAGCGCGCCCAGGGGTTCGTCCAGCAGCAGAAGTTTCGGCGCCCGGGCCAGCGCGCGGGCCAGCGCCACCCGCTGACGCTGCCCGCCCGACACCTGGTGCGGCTTGCGGCTGCGGTAGGGGGTCAGCTGCACCAGTTTCAGCATCTCGTCGACGCGCGCCGCGATCTGATCCTTCGGTATCTTCGCGCGGCGAAGCCCGAAGGCGATGTTCTCGGCGATGTCGAGATGCGGGAACAGCGCGTAGGACTGGAACATCATGTTGGTGGCGCGCCTGTTGGGCGGCACGCCGGCCACGTCCTGCCCGTCGAGCAGGATCGTGCCCTCGGTCGGCGTCTCGAATCCGCCCAGCATCCGCATCAGCGTGGTCTTGCCGCAGCCCGACGGCCCCAACAGGGCGAAGAATTCCTTGGCATAGATGTCGAGGCTGATGTCGTCGATGGCGGTGAAGGTGCCGAACCGCTTGGTCACGCCGCGGAACTCGATCAGCGGCCGCGTCGAGGCGTCCTGCCAGGGCGCGAAGGCCTCTGCTTTCGCCCGCTGCGGCTTCGTCGCTTGCGCCATCGCGTCCCCCGGCCCGGCAAGGGCCCCGCGCCACGCAAGCGGCGCGGGGCCCCCGATATCCTCAGGTGCCGGACTTGATCTTGGTCCAGAGCCGGGTCACCACACGCTGCACCTTCGCATCGTAAGGCGTCGTGGTGTAAAGGTTATCCAGCGTCGCCGCGTCCGGATAGATCGCCGGATCGCCGATCACGTCCTCGACAAGGTGCTCCTGGCTCGCCAGGTTGCCGTTGGCGTAATAGACGTAGTTCGACGCCGCCGCCATGTTCTCTGGATCCATGATGAAGTCCAGGAACTTGTGCGCCCCGTCCGGGTTCGGCGCGTCGACCGGGATCGCCATCATGTCGAACCACATCAGCGCGCCTTCCTTGGGCGCGTTATAGACGATCTCGACATCGTTGCCGGCCTCGGCCGCGCGGTCGCGCGCCTGCAGGATGTCTCCCGACCAGCCGAAGGCCACGCAGATGTCGCCGTTGGCCAGCGCGTTGATGTATTCCGACGAGTGGAACTTCAGCACGTAAGGCCGCACCGCCATCAGCACGCCTTCCGCCTTGGCGATCACGTCGGGATCGTGGCTGTCAGGATCCTCGCCGATGTATTTCAGCGCCGCCGGGATCATCTCGGTCGGCGCGTCGAGGAAGTGCACGCCGCAGCCGGCGAGCTTTTCCATGTAGTCCGGATTGAAGATCAGCTCCAGCGAATTCAGCGGTCCTTCCTCGCCCAGGGCTTCCTGCACCTTGGCCGGGTTGGCGCCGATGCCGGTGGTGCCCCACATGTAGTTGATCGAGTACTTGTTGCCGGGATCGTACTGGTCGGTACGCTTCTTGATCACGTCCCAGAGGTTCTCGGCATTGGGCAGCTTGGAATAGTCCAGAGGCTGGAAGGCGCCGGCGCTGATCTGGCGCTGCAGGAAGGTGCCCGACGGGACCACGACGTCATAACCCGAGCCGCCGGCCAGCATCTTGGTCTCCAGCACTTCGTTGCTGTCGAACACGTCGTAGATCAGGTCGAGGCCGGTCTCTTCCTCGAACTTGGCCAGCAGGTCCTCGTCGATATAGTCCGACCAGTTGTAAACCCGCACCTCCTCGGCGCAGGCCATGCTCGCGGCGGCCGCGAACGCGGCCAGCGTGGCGGAAATGGTTTTCATGATGTGCTCCCGTTGTCAGACGAGGGCTTGCCGCCCCCTTGCGGCGCATTTGATCGAATATTTCTCGCCCTCGCAACTAGGATCGTCGCGGCGCAAGGGTCGGGCGCGCGATTTGACCCTCCCGGCGGTCCGGCCGGCCGGTCAGGACAGGCGCCCAAACTCGCCGGCCAGCAGGTCGAAAACCAGGCGTACCCGACGGCTGGTGTTCAGCTCGCGATGCGCGGTCAGCCAGATCGGAAACTCGATCGGGGCAAGGTCGGGCAGCACGCGCCGCAGCCCCGGCTCGGCATCACCGATCGCCTCGGGGAACACGGCGATCCCGGCGCCGGCCTTTGCCAGACGCCACTGCACCAGGTGGTTCGCTGTCATCACCGGGAAATTCGCCCGCGTCAGCCGCAGTCCCAGCGTGTTCAGCCCCTCCATCAGCATCGGGGTGGTGTCGAAGGCGATGAAGTCGGCCCTGTCCAGTTCGGTCGGTGTAGACGGATGGCCGATGCGGTCCAGATAGCCGGGACTGGCATAGAGCCGCGCGCGGTCGTCGCCCAGCTTGCGGGCGATCAGGTCCGGCTGTGTCGGGCGGAAACTGCGGATCGCGATATCGGCCTCGCGGCGGCGCAAATCCACCGCGGCATTCGAGGCGACGATCTCGACCTCGATGCCCGGCGCCTCGCGGCGCAGCCGGGCGACGATGGGCGGCAGCAGAAAGGCCGAATAGAACTCGCTGGCGGTGATGCAGATCGACCCCTCGATACTCTGCGCCTGGCCGCCCGCGGCCAGCGACACATGAGCCGCCGCATCGCCCATCGCTCGAACGTGGTCCAGCAGGTCGAGCCCGCTGGGCGTCAGCACCAGCCCGCGCCCGGCGCGGTCGAACAGCGTCACGCCCAACTCTTCCTCCAGCGCGGCCACCTGCCGGCCCA
>JAHELH010000311.1 GCA_024644285.1 Paracoccaceae bacterium
GCCGAAATCCGGCATCGCGACGACATCCTCGTGAAACGCGCTGACCCGTGTGACGACCGAGACGACATGGGCCTCGGGAAAGGTGCCGCCGTTGCGCAGGGAAAGCTCGCGCAGGTTGGGCACCCCGGTGCGGACGAAGACGGACATCTCGCCGTCCCCTGCCCCGGTCGCGCCGTGGCACCCGCTGCACTGGCTCTGATAGAGCGCGCGGCCGCTGGTCTCCGGCTTCGCCGCGCAGGCGACGAGCGCGGCGCACCCGAGAACCGCCACGACAGGCCATCCCGCCGCGGGATTCACTGTTGAATCTCCTGCAGGTAGGCGGCGATGGCCAGCACGTCGCCGCGTGTCTCCAGGATCGCGCCATCGGGAAGATCAAGCGCCGCGCTGCCGCCACCCAGGATTTCGCCGAAGACCGGCATCGGCCCGCCGCCATGGCCGCGCAGGGCCATGCGCCCGTCGATGGTGCGCACCACATCTGCCAGCGGGAACACCCCGCCCTTCCGCGCCGTAAGCCCGGTCAGGTCCGGCACCTCGACGGTGATCAACGCCGCCATCGGCCCGTCGCCCTGCGCCGTGGCGCCGTGACACCCGGCACAGCGCGACAGGAACAGCTGCTCGCCGGCCGACTGCGCCAGCGCCGGGCTGGCCATGGTCAATGCCAGGGTGAAGATCGGGATTGCTGCACGCATGTTTGCCTCCTGGATGTCTTCTTGCGGCCAACCTGAACGGAATGTCACTGCCGGACCTTGATCCGGGTCAATCCGGCCTTGTTCAGCCGGCGATCAGCACGCCATTGGCCAGCCGCACCGTCCGGTCCATCTGCGCGGCGAGTTCCATGTTGTGCGTGGCGATCAGCGCCGCCAGCCCGGTTTCGCGGACCAGTGCCATCAGCGTCTCGAAGACCCGCGCCGAAGTACCGGGGTCGAGGTTGCCGGTAGGCTCGTCGGCCAGCAGCAGCCTGGGCTCGTTGGCCAGCGCGCGGCTGAAGGCCACGCGCTGCTGCTCGCCGCCCGACAGCTCGGCCGGACGGTGCTCGGCGCGTTCGGCAACGCCGACATGGTCCAGCAGCGCCCGCGCCCGCATCTCGGCCTGGGCGCGCGGCGTGCCGTCCGCAAGCTGCGGCAGCACCACGTTCTCCAGCGCCGAGAATTCCGGCAGCAGGTGGTGGAACTGGTAGATGAAGCCGACCTCGCGCCGCCGCACCGCCGTGCGCCGCCGGTCCGACAGGCCGGCCATCGCTTGCCCGCCGATCTTCACCGTGCCGGCATTGGCGGTGTCGAGAAGCCCGGCGATGTGCAACAGCGTCGACTTGCCCGCGCCCGATGGCGCGACCATCGCCACGATCTCGCCGCGGGCGACCGTCAGGTCGACGCCGCGCAGGACCGACACCTCGCCCGGCTTGCCGCGCAGATAGGCCTTCTCGATCCCCGCAAGCTCCAGTGCCGGCTCACTCATAGCGCAGCGCCTCGACCGGGTTCATCCGCGCCGCCCGCCGCGCCGGAAAGATCGTGACGACGAAGGACAGGCCCAGCGACAAAGCCACCGCCGACAGAACGTCGCCCAGCTGCAGCTCTGCCGGCAGGGCATAGATGCCGCGGATCGACGGGTCCCAGACACCGCCGCCCATCACGTAGTTCACGAAGGAAAAGATCGGGTCGATATAGATCGCGAACAGGCAGCCGAGGATCACGCCGAAGATCGTGCCGACCACGCCCACCGACGCGCCGCAGATGAAAAAGACCCGCAGGATCGAGCCCTCGGTCAGCCCGATGGTGCGCAGGATGCCGATGTCGCGGCCCTTGTTCTTCACCAGCATGATCAGGCCGGAAATGATGTTCATCGCGGCGATCAGCACGAGGATCGACAGGATGACGAACATCACGTTGTCCTCGACGTCCAGCGCCCGCAGGAATGCCCCTGCGCTGTCGCGCCAGGTCCACAGCAGCGCGTTCTCGCCGCCCGCCGCCAGCAGGGCGTCGGCATAGCGGTCGATCTCTTCCGGCTCGTCGACCATCACCTCGATCTCGTCGGCCCGGCCCTCCTTGTTGAAATAGCTCTGCGCCTCGGAAAACGGCATGTAGACGCGGGTGCGGTCAATGTCGTATCGGCCTGCCGTGAAGACATAGACCACCTCGTAGGCGCTGACCCTCGGGCTGGTGCCGAAGGCGGTCTTCACCCCGTCCGCCGAGATCAGCTTGATCGTGTCGCCCACCGTCGCGCCCAGTTCGCGCGCCACGCCCGAGCCGATGGCGATGCCCTCGCCGAACCGCTCGATATCGCCCCAGCCCTCCTCGGGGTTGGCCACGCGCGGGATGCCCTTCAGGTCCTTCAGGGTGATGCCGAAGACCTCGACCCCGGTGTTGGTGCTGCGCAGGCTGGCCATGACCTGCCCCTTGACCAGGGGCGCGGCACGGGTGACGCCGGGAATCGCGGCGACCTTTTCGGCCAGCGCGTCGTATTCGGTCAACGCCCGCGTGCTCTGCCCCTGCTCGGTGACGTAGACGTTGGAATAGAGCGTGACATGCGCATTGGCGCCCAGGATCGTGTCGACAAACTCGGCCCGGAAGCCCGAGCGCACCGCCAGCGTCGCGATCAGCGCAAAGACCGCCAGCGCGATGCCGATCAGGCTGATCCAGGTCATCACCGACACGCCGCCCTCGGCCCGCCGGGCGCGCAAATAGCGCCAGGCGATCATCCATTCGAAGCCTGCGAAGGGGGCGGTGCGGTCGGCCAAGCGGGGCTCCTGCGTCGGTTACGGCGCTAATGCCAGAAGGACCGGGACAAGAAAACAGCGAATTGCGCCGCGCTGGCGCGCGCAGCCTGCGTGGTCGCACGCACCGCTCCGCCACGCGCCTCCCCGCATGTTCCCGTGCAGCGTCCCGTCAGCCGCCATCCGCCGGGGTCAGCCGCAGGATCGCGCCGTTGCGCGCATCCACCAGCAGCAGGATCGCCCCGTCGCGGTCGATCTCGACGTCGCGGATGCGCCTCTCGCCTGTCAGGAACCGCTCTTC
>JAHELH010000042.1 GCA_024644285.1 Paracoccaceae bacterium
AGGCCCTGCGGCGTGCCGGCGGCGATGCCCATGTGGACGAAGTTCTTGTAGACGATGTCGGTGCCGTCGATCTCGGAATTGACCTCGGGCACCTCCTTCAGCGCGTGGCAGCAGGCCTTGGTGAAGAACGACATGAAGCCCAGCCGCACGCCGTGCTTCTTCTCGAACAGGTCCTTGTATTCGTTGCGCAAATCCATCACCGCGCTCATGTCCACCTCGTTGTAGGTGGTCAGCATGGCGGCGGTGTTCTGCGCGTCCTTCAGCCGCCGGGCGATGGTCTGGCGGAGGCGCGTCATCTTGACCCGCTCCTCGCGGGCCTCGTCCTCGGCCGAGACCGGCGCGCGCGGGGCAGGGGCCGGGGCGGGGGCCTCGGACTTGGCCGCCGCGGCGGGTTTCGGCGCCTCGGTCAGCGCCGTCTGCACGTCTTCCTTCATGATCCGGCCGTCCTTGCCGGTGCCGGTCACCTGGTCGGGGCTGAGGCCCTTCTCCGCCATCAGCTTCTTGGCCGAGGGCGCGTCCTCGACATCCTTGCCGGCGGCCGGTTCGGGGGCTTTCTCGGCCGGGGCCTCCTGGATCGGCCGCACCGCGCCGTCGGCCGAGCCGGACATCGTGGCCAGCTTGCCGCCGGCCTGCACCGTGCCGCCCTCTTCGGCGAGGATCTCGGTCAGCACGCCGGCGGCCGGGGCCGGGACCTCGACGCTGACCTTGTCGGTCTCCAGCTCGCACAGCATCTCGTCCTGCGCGACGCTGTCGCCGACCTTCTTGAACCAGGTCGACACCGTGGCCTCGGTAACGCTTTCGCCCAGAGTCGGCACCATGACGTCGATGCTGCCGCCATCGCCGCCGCCGCTTGCGGACGGGGCGGGGTCGGGCGCCTCGGCCTTTGCCGGCTCGGGTGTCGGCTCCGGCGCCTCTTCCTTGGCCGGTTCCTCCTTGGCCGGGGCCTTGGCTTCGCCGCCGCCCGCGCCTTCGCTGATCGTGGCCAAGAGCGCGTCGACACCGACGGTCTCTCCCTCGCCGGCCACGATCTCTCCGAGCGTGCCGGCGGCAGGCGAGGGGACCTCGACCGTCACCTTGTCGGTTTCCAGCTCGCACAGCATCTCGTCGGCCGCCACGGCGTCGCCGGGCTTCTTGAACCAGGTGGCTACGGTGGCCTCGGTGACGCTTTCACCGAGAGTGGGGACGCGGACTTCGATTGACATGTTATTTTTCCTTGAGACCGAGCGCGGCAGCGACCAGCGCGGCTTGTTGAGCTTTGTGCTGAGAGGCCAGGCCCGTGGCAGGCGAGGCGGAGGCCGGGCGACCGACAAATTCGGGACGCTGGTTCGCGGCCTTGATCCGGGTCAGCACCCATTCGAGGTTTGGCTCGATGAAGGTCCAGCCGCCCTGGTTCTTGGGCTCTTCCTGGCACCAGATCATGTCGGCGTGCTTGAAGCGGCTGAGTTCCTTGACGAGGCTGAGCGCGGGGAACGGATAAAACTGCTCGATCCGCATGATGTATGTATCGGTCAGGTTGCGCTCGTCGCGCTTTTCCAAGAGGTCGTAGTAGACCTTGCCGGAACACATCACGACGCGGTTGATCTTGTCGTCGGGCTGAAGCTCAAGCTCGGAATAGCCCTTCTGCGCGTCGTCCCACAGCACGCGGTGGAAGCTGGACCCGGTGAGGAAATCCTCGTTCGCCGAGATCGCGGCCTTGTGGCGCAAGAGCGATTTCGGCGTAACCAGGACCAGCGGCTTGCGGTAGTCGCGATGCAGCTGGCGGCGCAGGATGTGGAAATAGTTGGCCGGCGTGGTGCAGTTGGCGACGATCCAGTTGTCCTCGGCGCACATCTGCAGGAAGCGTTCCAGACGGGCGCTGGAATGTTCCGGCCCCTGGCCCTCGAACCCGTGCGGCAGAAGCATGACGAGACCGGACATGCGCAGCCACTTGCGCTCGCCGGACGAGATGAACTGGTCGAACATGATCTGCGCGCCATTGGCGAAATCGCCGAACTGCGCCTCCCACAGCACAAGCGCGTTGGGCTCGGCCAGGCTGAAGCCGTATTCAAAGCCCAGCACGGCGTATTCCGAGAGCATCGAGTCGATGACCTCGTAATGCGCCTGGCCCTCGCGGATGTTGTTCAGCGGGTAGAAACGTTCCTCGGTGTTCTGGTCGACAAAGGCGGAATGGCGCTGGCTGAACGTGCCGCGTGTGCTGTCCTGGCCGGCCAGCCGCACCGGAAAGCCTTCGAGCAGCAGCGACCCGAAGGCCATGGCCTCGGCGGTGGCCCAGTCGAACCCTTCGCCGCTGTCGAACATCTGCGCCTTGGTTTCCAGAAGCCGCGACACGGTCTTGTGCATCGCGAAACCCTCGGGCACCCGGGTCAGGGCCTGGGCCAGATCTTTCAGCGTCTTCTCCTTGATCGAGGTTTTGCCGCGCTGGTATTTCTCGCCCTGCTTATCTAGATGCGACCAGCGCCCGTCCAGCCAGTCCGCCTTGTTCGGCTTGTAGCTCTTGCCGGCTTCGAATTCCTCGTTCAGATGCGCCTGGAAGGCGGCCTTCATGTCCTCGATCTCGCCCTCGGGGATCAGCCCGTCGGCGACCAGCCGCTCTGTGTACAGCGACAGGGTCGTCTTGTGACCCTTGATCTTCTTGTACATGATCGGGTTGGTGAACATCGGCTCGTCGCCTTCGTTGTGACCGAAGCGGCGGTAGCAGAAGATGTCGATCACCACGTCCTTGCGGAATTTCTGGCGGTACTCGGTCGCGACCTTGGCGGCGTGGACCACCGCCTCTGGGTCGTCGCCGTTGACGTGGAAGATCGGCGCCTCGACCATCAGCGCGATGTCGGTGGGATAGGGGCTGGACCGCGAGAAGTGCGGCGCGGTGGTGAACCCGATCTGGTTGTTCACCACGATGTGCATAGTGCCGCCGGTCTTGTGGCCACGCAGGCCGCTGAGGCCGAAGCATTCGGCCACGACGCCCTGGCCGGCAAAGGCCGCATCGCCGTGCAGCAGAACCGGCAGGACGCTGGTGCGGTCCGGATCGTTGTTCTGGTCCTGCTTGGCGCGGGCCTTGCCCAGCACCACCGGGTTGACCGCTTCCAGATGTGAGGGGTTGGCGGTCAGCGACAGGTGCACGACGTTGCCGTCGAACTCGCGGTCCGAAGAGGCGCCGAGGTGATATTTCACGTCGCCCGAGCCGTCGACCTCGTCCGGCTTGAAGCTGCCGCCCTGGAATTCGTTGAAGATTGCCTTGTAGGGCTTGCCCATCACGTTGGCGAGCACCGACAGGCGGCCGCGGTGCGGCATGCCGATGACAATGTCCTTGACGCCCAGAGAGCCGCCGCGCTTGATGATCTGTTCCATAGCCGGGGCCAGGCTTTCGCCGCCGTCGAGGCCGAAACGCTTGGTGCCCATGTACTTGACGTGCAGGAATTTCTCGAAGCCCTCGGCCTCGACCAGCTTGTTCAGGATCGCCTTCCGGCCCTCGCGGGTAAACGCGATCTCCTTGCCCAGCCCCTCGATCCGCTCTTTCAGCCAGTTGGCCTGTTCAGGATCGGAGATGTGCATGTATTGCAGCGCGAAGGTGCCGCAATACGTCCGTTTCACGATCGCCAGGATCTCGCGCATGGTCGCGAATTCGAGACCGAGCACCTTGTCGAGAAAGATCGGCCGGTCGAGATCGGCGTCGGAGAAGCCGTAAGAACGTGGATCGAGCTCGGGGTGCGGGGTCTGTTCGCGCATGCCCAGCGGGTCGAGATCGGCCACCAGATGGCCGCGGATGCGGTAGGCGCGGATCAGCATCAGCGCGCGCATGCTGTCCAGGACGGCGCGCTTGATCGCCTCGTCGTTGACATCGACCTTGGCTTCGGCGGCCTTGGCGGCGATCTTCTTGCCGGCCTCCTTCATCTCGTCCTTGGCCCACTGGCCGTCGAGCGCGGCGGTCAGCTCGTCATTGGGCTGCGGCGGCCAATCCCGGCGCGCCCAGCTTGGGCCCGCGGCTTCCTGTTTGACGCTGATCTCGTCGTCGCCGAGCTGCCGGAAGAAGCTGGCCCAGGCCTCGTCGACCGCGTTGGGGTCGTTGGCGTAGCGGGCATAAAGTTGCTCGAGATACTCGGCGTTGTGGCCTTGCATGAAGCTCGAGGCGTGGAACACGGCATTGGGGGATTGTTCGGTCATGGCAGCACCAGTTCTGGGCTTGAGGGTGGTTTGGCGCCGGGCGATCGGGCCACCCCGGCGCAGGGCGGCAGGCCGTCATTGATCCCGGCGGTCGCGCGGGTATGCCAGTCGGCTTGGGTCATTCGCGTGTCCTCGTCTCGCGGAGCAATTCGGTCATGCGTACTTTCAGGCCATCCTTCCGCTCTTCCAGCTTTTCGCTGTCCACGCGGCCGGTCAGGGCCGAGCCTCTTGCATAGGCCTCGGCCAGCAGGTCCAGCAGAACGCGGCTATCGACCTCGTCGGGCGCGCGCCGGCCGTGCAGCAGCGACAGGCGTTTGGCGAAGGGCGCATTGGGGTCGGTGCAGGCGCCGAGCATGTTGTCGATGAAGCCCTTGGTCATGTCCTCGTGCGCCGCGGTCGCAAGCGGGAGGCCGGCGAACAGGGCCGCTGTCGCCAGACGGCGCGCGGTGCGGTGGAGCCAGGCAAGGGCGGCGCGGGGCGTCAATTGCTCATCCTCGTCAGACCCAGCCCAAGGACCAGGACGCGAGGCTCGCCGTCCTCGAACAGGATGACCAGGTCGCGGCTGTCCGTCCTTTGCGCGTCGTCGGAATTGAGCATCGAACTGGCCGACCAGACCTTGGCCTCGGCATCCTGGTGGACCGGGAACAGGGTGAAATGCGCCGTCAACTCGTCGACGATGTCCTGTGCCGGGCGCGCGAGCAGGAACTTGCAGCCGACATTCTCGAACCGGGGCGCGGTGCTGGTCCGGATCAGCACCGCGAGGCCGGCGGCGTCGGGATGGATGACAAGGCGCGCGGCGCCGCGCGGATCGTCGGTCGGCGCAGCGAGGAGCGCCGACAGGCTGCTTTCCGCGGCGCGCTGCCAGTCTGCCGCCTCGTCGGCTCCGATTACGTTCATCAGACGCCGCGCCGTGGCATCCGCCTGGCCGGCGGCGCGGATCAGGTTTTCCTGCGCGTTGTCGCTTGCGGGCTTCCAGTTTTCCAGCACGGCGACCCTCTGGTCGAGGCTGAATCCCGGCGTGGTGCAGATCTTCTTGAGCGTCTGCACGAAACCGTCGGTCTTGCCCTGCGCCAGCAACGGGCCGGGCGCCAATGCGATCAGGGCCGCCGCAATCGAGGCCTTCGCCCACCCGGTCATCCGTTCGCACAGCATCAAATGTCTGCCTCCATCTCTCACGCGGCGGGCGGCGGGCCGTATTCGTTGGCCTCGGGATCGGATGGCCTGGTCAGCCACCACAGGAACAGCAGGCCGACGACTAGCTGGATGATGCCAAGCACCCCGCCCACCATCATGCCGCCCGTCGAGGGCATCTCTCCCATCGGCAGGCCGTCGGGGCCGACCGAGGGCATCGACGGGACGAAGAAGGAGAACAGGAGCGACAGGCCGACCGGGATCAGGATGTACCAGCCGGGCTTGCCGGTGTCCTGCAGCCGCCGCCAGCCCACCGCAATCATCGGCACGATCAGCGCCAGCAGGGCGACAAGCTGCACGATCCAGCCGATAACGCCGGCGATCAGCATGATGATGATATAGGCGAGGAAGAACCACCAGTATTCCGAGCGCGAGGCGCGGCCCTCGAACTTGGCGTATTTCTCGGTCAGGCAGGTCTTGACGGATTCCTGGAATGTCATCGTGCGTCCCCCTCGTTGTCAGGCCGGTATTGTCCGGCTAGCCGATTGCCTCCAGTACCGCCTCGCCCAGCCCGGCGGGGCTTTCGGCCACGACGATGCCGGCCGAGCGCATCGCCTCGATTTTATCCTCGGCGCCGCCCTTGCCGCCGGCGACGATGGCGCCGGCATGACCCATGCGGCGGCCCGGCGGCGCGGTGCGGCCGGCGATGAAGCCCGCGACCGGTTTCTTGCGGCCCTTCTTCGCCTCGTCCTTGAGGAACTGGGCCGCCTCTTCCTCGGCGCTGCCGCCGATCTCGCCGATCATTATGATGCTGTGCGTCTCGTCGTCGGCCAGGAACCATTCCAGCACGTCGATATGCTCGGTCCCCTTGATCGGGTCGCCGCCGATGCCGATGCAGCTGGACTGGCCCAGCCCGACATCGGTGGTCTGCTTGACCGCCTCGTAGGTGAGCGTCCCCGAGCGGCTGACAACGCCGACCGATCCGGCCTTGTGGATGTGGCCCGGCATGATGCCGATCTTGCATTCGTCGGGCGTGATCACGCCGGGGCAGTTCGGGCCGATCAGGATCGACGCGCTGTCCTGCAGTACGCGCTTGACCTTCATCATGTCCAGCACCGGGATGCCCTCGGTGATGCAGACGATCACCGGGATCTCGGCGTCCAGCGCCTCGAGGATCGAGTCGGCGGCGAAGGGAGGCGGTACGTAGATCACGCTGGCGTTGGCGCCGGTCGCGGCCACCGCTTCGTGGCACGAATTGAAGACCGGCAGGTCGAGATGCGTCTGACCGCCCTTGCCGGGGGTCACGCCGCCGACCATCTTGGTGCCGTAGGCGATGGCCTGTTCCGAATGGAACGTGCCCTGGCTGCCGGTGATGCCCTGGCAGATGACCTTGGTGTTCTTGTCGATGAGGACGGACATTATCGGATTTCCTTCAAGCTATCGGAGGACGCGAACAGCCGGTCCTGGTCTTCCATGAATGCGTCGAGCGCGCGCAGCACCAGCAATCCTCCGCCCACCAGAAAGCAGGTACGGGCGACCGCGTCGGTCATGTTGTCGGGCAAGACGAGGGCGACGCCGTCGCGCACTTCGCGCTTGTTGCGCGGAAATTTCGGGCTGTCGCCGGCCTTGCGCGACGGTTTCGGCATGTCGAGCGCACCGGGCTTGAGCCAATGCAGCACCGCGCCGAGCGCGACCAGGCCGACACCTGCGGCAAGGGGGGAGGAAGCGAACCCCGCCATCACCCTTTCACCGCCTTCACGATTTTCTCGGCCCCGTCCTTCAGGTCGTCCGCCGCGATCACGTTCAGGCCGCTTTCGTTGATGATCTTTTTGCCTTCGGCGACCTTGGTGCCTTCCAGCCTGACCACAAGGGGCACCTGAAGGCCAACCTCCTTGACCGCCTCGACAACGCCCTCGGCGATCACGTCGCATCGCATGATGCCGCCGAAGATGTTGACCAGGATGCCTTTGACGTTCGGGTCCGAGGTGATGATCTTGAACGCCTCGGTCACCTTCTCTTTCGTGGCGCCGCCGCCGACGTCGAGGAAGTTGGCGGGGCTCGCGCCGTAAAGCTTGATGATGTCCATCGTCGCCATGGCAAGGCCGGCGCCGTTGACCATGCAGCCGATCTCTCCGTCCAGGGCGATGTAGTTTAGGTCGTATTTCGAGGCGGCGAGTTCCTTGGGGTCTTCCTCGGTCTCGTCGCGCAGTTCGCCGATGTCGCGGTGGCGATAGACGGCGTTGCTGTCGAATCCCATCTTGGCGTCGAGACATTTCAGATCGCCCTCGGTGGTGACGATCAACGGGTTGATCTCGAGCATCTCCATGTCCTTGTCGATGAACATCTTGTAGAGCGTGCCCATCAGCCCGACGCATTGCTTGACGGTCTTGCCCTCGAGGCCGAGGGAGAACGCGATGCGGCGGCCATGGAACGGCTGGTAGCCGGTGGCCGGATCGACGGCGAAACTGAGGATCTTGTCGGGTGTTTTCGCCGCCACGTCCTCGATGTCCATGCCGCCCTCGGTCGAGCAGACGAAGGCGATGCGGCTGGTCTGGCGGTCGACCAGGAGGGCGAGGTAGAACTCGCGGTCGATGCCGGCGCCGTCCTCGATATAGACGCGGTTGACCTGTTTGCCGGCGGGGCCGGTCTGGTGCGTGACCAGCGTGCGGCCCAGCATCTTCTTGGCTTCCGCCTCGGCCTCGGAGACGGATTTGGTGATCCGCACCCCGCCCTTCTCGCCGGCGCCGGCTTCCTTGAACTTGCCCTTGCCGCGGCCGCCGGCGTGGATCTGCGCCTTGACCACCCAGACCGGGCCGTCGAGCTGGCCGGCCAGCGCCTTGGCCTCTTCCGCGCGCAGGACGACGCGGCCGTCAGAGACCGGGGCCCCGTAGGCGCGCAGCAATTCCTTGGCCTGATATTCGTGGATGTTCATGGCTACACCGTCCCCCGTTTCGTTCCGGACCTGCCAGACGCAAAAAGCCGCCCTGCACCGGCAATACACAAATCTGTTGCATAGCGTTTTGCCGATCTTAACCGAATTCTGGCATGTTAGCGCCAAAGTTGCGGGAATTGCCGTTTTTGTGATCACGCACTTTTAGCGCGTGATCACATTGCCGCAATGCCGGGCGAAATGCGCTGCGCGAGCGCCCGACTCAGTTCAGGAAAACGACGTAGAGAAGCCCGTCGCCCTGCAGCAAGAGCTCGAAATCGCGCCAGCTGTCGGTGCGCACCCGGGTGCCTCCCTCGACATAGGGCAGCAGGCCGATGCCGTGCGCCCATTCCGCGATGTCGACCGGCACCGGGTTTTCCATCAGCTTTTTCAGGTTGATCCCGGCGCCCTCTCGAAACCGCCAGTGCGGGATCAGCAATTCGCCGTTCAGCACGCCTTCGGCATCGGCCAGGACGGCCTGCCAGCGGTCGCCGGTGCCCTTGGGGACCCGCAGGCCGAGGGCCTGGTCCTGGTTGTCGTTGGGGATCCACTCGCCCTTGTTGTCGGTCTCGGCCGCGACGCGGGTCCAGAAGACGCGGTTCTGGGCGATCATCGACAGCAGGTGGCCGTGGGCGGCGCGGGTATGGGCCGGGTCGGGCTGCTGCTTCAGCGCGAAATAGATCATCGCAAGGCGGTCGATCTGCTGGCCGAAAAGATAGTCGAAGGCGTTGGGATATTCGGTATCGGCGGCCATGGCGTCCATCGCGCGGCTGGCCTCGGTCACGCGGTCGATCTGGCCGGTGGGCTCGAAGGCCAGTACCAGTTCGGCGAAGGCGGAGAGGAAATGCGTATAGGCTGCCAGCCAGGCGGCGTCGGCGGTGTCGAAGCGGATCACCGGGATGTCCTCGGCGCGCAGCGGCCGGCCGGTCAGGATCGCGCCGCCGATCTGGGTCACGCCTTCGCCGTCGTCGCGCGCGCCATTAATGTTGATGTCGAACCACAGATCGCCGATCGCGATGGGCAGGGCGACGTCGTCGCCGTCGCCGATGGCCGCCAGCGGTTCGCGCGCGGCGGCGAGGTCGGCGATGAGACCGGCAAGAATCGCCTCGATGGCGTCCGGCGTGAACGGCTCGGGGTTCGGGTTGGGAGGCACCGGCAGGCGCAGGACCGGCAGTTCGGTGCGCTCGGCATTGATGCCCAGCCGCCAGCGGGTCTGCAGGGTCTTCTCGATGGCGCGCAAAAACCGGACGCCGCCGAGGGCAAAGCGGTTCGACGGCGTCTCGGGCGCGGCGTCCAGCATGGCCTCGGCTGCGGCAAGCCCGTCGCTGGCGATCATCGCCGAGATATCGGGTTGTTTCTGGGCCTGCAGCGGCGTGGCGAGAAGGGCGAGGGCGGGAATGAGATATCTGAGCATAGAAGTCAGATTACCCCGGGTTGCCGGAAAAACCTATTCCGGAAAACCTTACGTGGCGATCACTCGGGCGGTGCGCTGCGAAAGCCCTTGGCGTCAAGCGTGAAGCTATGTCCTGCGCGGTAGTCGTCTTGGGCGGCCTTCGTCAGGATGTACAGCGCATCTGCGATGCTGGGAAAGACGCCGCGGTGAATCGTCTTGAGGTGTTTGCTCACAATGTCGTAGGCGACCTGCCGGATCGCCGCTTGCTTTATCGCCCAGGCCCTTTGTCTTGCGCCGATCCAGAACGGAGCCTGTTCCTCGGGCAGCTGATAGACCTGGCGCATTATCCAGTTGACATAGCCCTGGTCGGACCCGTGCATCCGGATCAGCTCTTCGACGCCGCGCGCGAAATAGTCCGGGTCGATGCCAAGCAGGACGTTGTCCTCGATCGAGGCGACATTCAGATAGGCAGAGGCATAGGCCGCGGCGCCGGTCTCGGGGGGCATGCGGCCGGTTTCTTCGCGGATCGCCGCTTCGAAATCGTCGCCACCGTACCAGCGTTCCAGCAGGTAGTACCCCAGCCAGCGATAGCCCAGCCACGAGGTCGGGTCAGCGGCGGCATGGGCGTCGAAGGGGCGGCGGAAGTCGGCGGTGCTGCTGCAGTCGAAGGCCAGCAGGCTGATCCGCAAGAAGGCGAGCAACGGCGACTGCGACCCCTTGTCGATGAGCGGCGTAATCAGCCATTTGGCCTTTTCGGCGCGCCTTTGAGCGCCTTCCCAGCCGCTTTCCGAAACGGTATCGGAGGTGTCGGTGCCGCGGAATTCCCAGGCCTTCATCACCTGCATGCGCGCGGTGACCAGGGTCAGGAAGTAATGGTCAGGATTCTTGGCGCGCAGCAGGTCGAACATCTCGATGGTGGCGTCGCTGATCACCGGGATCTGGATCGGAGTGCAATAGTTCTCGAGGTAGTAGCCTTCAGCGAATTCATGGATACCCGGTCCAGCGCGGAATTGGCGAGCGGATAGCCGTTGGTGGCCTTTTCGCACGCCATGTCCCAGTCGCCCACAAGCTCGGAAAGCGTGGTCCAGTCGCCGTCCTCGATCAGGTCCTCCACGATGCGCAGGGCCTCGTCGTCGCGAAGGTCGCCTTCGGTCTTATCTATGCTGTCAAAGCGGATTCGGTGCCGCTGGTCGGCATCGGCGAGCGTCCCCTCCATGCCTTCGCGGAAAGTGCCGATGACAAAGCGCGGCGCAAACAGAAATACAAACGGAGTCAGGGCGAAGCCAATGGCCATCATGCCGATATTGCCGAGCTTCGCGCCGATCGTGGGCGACGCTGGGGTGGTGATTTCGTCCGTCATGACACCCTCGGATTGTTCCGGGCCGAGGTAGGTCAGGGCAATATGGTCGCGATGCGGCAACCGGTTGAAAAAAACAGGGCGCCGCGGCAGGCGGCGCCCTTCAACGCGGAATTTCAGTCAATCAGTTCAGGCTTTCATCGATGCCCTTGCAGGCCTTGACCAGACCCCTGACAGCTTCGACCGACTTGTCGAACATCGCCTGCTCGTCCTTGTTCAGCTTGATGTCGATGATGCGCTCGATGCCGTCCTTGCCGATGATCGTGGGCACGCCGACATAGGTCCCCTTCAGCCCGTATTCGCCGTCGCAATAGGCCGCGCAGGGCAAGAGCCGCTTCTGGTCCTTCAGGTAGCTCTCGGCCATCTCGATTGCGCTGGTCGCCGGCGCGTAGAACGCGCTGCCGGTTTTCAGCAGGCCGACGATCTCTGCCCCGCCGTCGCGGGTGCGCTGGACGATGGCGTCGAGCTTTTCCTGGCTGGTCCAGCCCATCTTGACCAGGTCGGGCAGGGGGATGCCGGCGACTGTGGAATAGCGGGTGAGCGGCACCATGGTGTCGCCGTGGCCGCCCAGGACGAAAGCGGTGACGTCGCGCATCGAGACGTCGAATTCCAGGCTCAGGAAGTGCCGGAAGCGCGCGCTGTCCAGAACGCCCGCCATGCCGCAGACCTTGGCGTGCGGCAGGCCGGAAAACTCGCGCAGCGCCCAGACCATCGCGTCGAGCGGGTTGGTGATGCAGATGACAAAGGCGTCGGGCGCATGCTGGGCGATGCCCTCGCCCACCGATTTCATCACCTTGAGGTTGATCCCCAGCAGGTCGTCGCGGCTCATCCCCGGCTTGCGCGGCACGCCGGCGGTGACGATGCAGACATCCGCCCCGGCGATGTCGGCATAGTCGTTGGTGCCGCTGACGGCGGCGTCGAACTTCTCCGACGGACCGCTCTCGGCGATATCCAGCGCCTTGCCTTGCGGGATGCCTTCGGCGATGTCGAACAGGACGACGTCGCCCAGCTCTTTCATCGCCGCGAGGTGGGCGAG
>JAHELH010000312.1 GCA_024644285.1 Paracoccaceae bacterium
CTCTACCGCCGCGATCACATGCCCATCGACGTGGTGATCAGCCCCGAACGAGAGGTCGCCGAGGCCGCGATGCGCCGACTGGCCGCGCCCTCGGCCTTCGACACCGAAAGCTTCCTCGACGGCAAGGCGCAATTGCTGGGCATCACGCTGGACGAAGACTGCCCGGTGGTGAACACGCCGCTGCGCCAGCTCTCCGATCTGTTCTCGACGCTGCGCGCCGTGGTCGTCGGCGTGCGGCGCAACGGCAGCCTGTTCGCGCCCGAGGCCGGCGACCAGCTTTTCGTCGGCGACGACGTCTATGTCTTCGCCGATACCGAGGACGCCAACCGGGCGCTGGAGATCTTCGGCAAGGAGATCACGCGCCAGGAACGCGTCGTGATCATCGGCGGCGGCAATGTCGGACTGGCCGTGGCCAAGGCGCTCGAGGCGCGGCCCGAGCGGGTGCGCGCCAAGGTGATCGAGAAGAACCGGCTCTGCGCCGAACGCGCGGCCGACGCGCTGGAACGCACGGTGGTGCTGAACGGTGACGGGCTCAGCATCGACCTGCTGAACGAGGCGAATATCGACCGCACCGACGCCGTCCTCGCCGTCACCGACGACGACAAGACCAACATCCTGGCGGCCGTGCGGGCGAAATCCGCCGGCGCAAAGCTGGCGATCTGCCTGATCAACGACCCCACGCTGACCTCGCTGATGGCGCCGATGGGCATCGACGCCTACATCAACCCGCGTACGACGACGGTCAGCTCGATCCTGCGCCACATCCGCCACGGCCGCGTCCGCGGGGTCTATTCCATCGGTGATGCCGAGGCCGAGATGATCGAGGCGCAGGTCCTGTCGACCTCGCCCATCGCCGGCCAGCTGGTGCGCGACATCGACTTTCCCGAAGGCGTTCTGATCGGCGGCATCCTGAAGGACGGCAATGTGATCCGGCCGACAGGCCGGACCCGGATCGGCGAAGGCGATGTGATCGCGATCTTCGCCATGGCCGCGGACGTGCCCGAAGTCGAGCGGCTGCTTCAGGTCTCGATCGACTTCTTCTGAACGATGGAGCGGTTCTACGCCCTGCCACTGATCGTGATCCTGATGGGCATCGGGGCAGCGGCGATGTACCTGCCGGCCGGCTACTCGGTCGCCGTGCGCGACTGGGCGGCGGCGCGCACCTACTTCTATTCCGGCACCCTGTTTCTCATCTTCGCGGTGCTGATCGGTTTCGCCACTATCCATCACACCACCAAGCGCCCGGCGCGGAGCCATCTTCTGGCGCTGCTCTCTGCGTTCTCGGCCCTGCCGCTGATGCTGGCCCTTCCGCTTTATCTCAACGTCAAGGACACCACTTTCCTGAATGCCTATTTCGAGATGGTGTCCTGCCTCACCACCACCGGCGCCACGATCTTCGACGATCCCTCACGGCTGGCCGGAGCCGATCATCTTTGGCGCGCGCTGGTGGCCTGGCTCGGCGGGTTCATGGTCTGGGTCACCGCCATCGCCATCCTCGCGCCGCTCAATCTCGGCGGCTTCGAAGTCTTGTCGCCGATGGGCCCGCTGCGCGAGGGATCGGCGATGCGCCAGATCGTCAAGGTCGCCGACCCCTCGCTGCGGCTGCGGCGCTATACCGCCACGCTGGCACCGGTCTACGCGACCCTGACGCTTGCGCTCTGGATCGCGCTTCTGTTGATGGGCGACCCGCCTCTGGTGGCGATCAGCCACGCGATGTCGACCCTGTCGACCAGCGGCGTGTCGCCCGTTTCCGGGCTCGAAGGCACGCCCTCCGGCGTCGGCGGAGAAGCCGTGATCTTCGTCTTCCTGGTCTTCGCGCTATCGCGTCAGACCTTCGACCGCGACACCACGCAGGATTCCAGAAGGCTCGTCCGCGACCCCGAGATCCAGATCGGCCTGGTCTGCGTCGTCGTGGTGCCGCTGCTTCTGTTCCTTCGGCACTGGATCGGCGCCTACGAGGTGGAAAGCGCGCAGACCGTCGGCGCCGCCTTCAGCGCGCTCTGGGGCGCGATCTTCACCGTCATGTCCTTCCTGACGACCACCGGTTTCGAAGGTGCTGGCTGGTCGAATGCCCGCACCTGGTCCGGCCTGGAAACCCCCGGCCTGATCCTGCTGGGCCTCGCCCTGGTCGGCGGCGGCGTCGCCACGACGGCGGGCGGCGTCAAGCTCCTGCGCGTCTACGCGCTCTACATGCACGGCGCGCGCGAGCTCGAGAAGCTGGTGCACCCAAATTCGATCGGCGGATCCGGCCCGCAGGCGCGGCAGCTGCGCCGCCACGGCGCCTATATCGCCTGGATCTTCTTCATGCTCTTCGCCATGTCCATCGCCGTCGTGATGCTGGCCCTGTCGCTGACCGGGCTCGCCTTCGAGACCTCCGTCACGCTCACCATCGCCGCGCTGTCGACCACCGGCCCGCTGGCCCAGGTCGCCGCCGCCACGCCGATCAGCTACGCCACGCTGCCCGAGGCCGCCAAGCTGGTCCTCGCCGCCTCCATGGTGCTCGGCCGCCTCGAGACCCTCGCCATCATCGCGCTTCTCAACCCGGAATTCTGGCGCAACTGACACGCACCGCCTAACAGATTGATTTTGGGGCTGGTGTATTCAAAATCCCGCATACTATACTGGCCGGGCATACGCGACGGGGGCCGCGCTGCTGCGGGGCAGATTAAGCAACACTGAGTAAACAGGGCGATAGACCAATGGCTGCCGATAAGCAGAGCTTGCAGGACGCATTTCTCAACCATGTGCGCAAAACGAAGGTCTCGGTGACGATCTTCCTGATCAACGGCGTCAAGCTGCAGGGCGTCATCACATGGTTCGACAATTTCTGCGTCCTCCTGCGCCGCGACGGCCAGTCCCAGCTGGTCTACAAGCACGCGATCTCCACGATCATGCCCAGCCAGCCGATCAGCCTCTACGACGGCGAAGAGTAACGCCTTGGCCGAGGCCGCCCCGGGCGTCACCCGCGCCTGGGTCCTGCATCCCGAACTGACCTC
>JAHELH010000043.1:0-3230 GCA_024644285.1 Paracoccaceae bacterium
CCGGTGTCGAAGGCCAGGCAGGCGCCGTCATCCTCGGGCCGGGCCTTTGACGGATCGACCCATGTCAGGTTGCCGACCCCGCCCAGGTTCAGGAAGGCCAGCGGCGCCGCGGCCCCGATCCAGCGCGCGCAGGCAAAGTGGTAGAACGGCGCCAGCGGCGCGCCCTGCCCGCCCAGGTCCACATCCGCGCTGCGAAAATCCCAGACCACCGGCCGCTCCAGCACCTCGGCCAGCACCACGCCGTCGCCCGCCTGGTGGGTGCCGCGCCCGCCGGGATCGTGGGCCAGGGTCTGGCCGTGAAAGCCGACCAGATCGGCCTCCATCCCCGACATCAACTCGGCATGGGCGGTCTCGATCACCTCCGCCGCCGCCTTGACGCCGGCCTCACCCGGCCAGCGGCCGAGCGCGGCGCGGATCACGTCGCGTTCCGCGTCGGAATAGCGCCGGTATCGCGCCGCGCCGAATTCGCAGATCGCGTGGCCGTCGGTGCGCAGCAACGCCGCGTCCACGCCGTCGAGCGAGGTGCCGGACATCGCGCCGAGCGCCCAGACCGGTCCGCTGATCTTCATGGCTTTCCCTTCCGCACCCTGCGCTCTATAGACCGGGCACGCCGGGAAGATGGACCGAAACCCCATGACCTACCACCCGAAATCGGACTTTCTGAACGTGATGATCTCGCGCGGCTTTCTGGCCGACTGCACCGATTACCAGGGGCTGGACGAGGCGCTGATCAGCGGCGTGGTGCCGGGCTATATCGGGTTCGACGCGACGGCCAAGTCGCTGCATGCCGGCAGCCTGATCCAGATCATGATGCTGCGCTGGCTGCAGAAGACCGGGCACAAGCCGATCACCCTGATGGGCGGCGGCACCACGAAGGTGGGCGATCCCAGCTTCCGCGCCGAGGAGCGGCCGCTGCTGAGCCCCGAGGAAATCGATGCCAACATCGACGGCATCGGCCGCGTCTTCGCCAAGTATCTCGACTACGGCGACGGTCCGACGGCCGCGCTGATGATCAACAACGCCGAGTGGCTCGACGGGCTGAACTATCTCGATTTCCTGCGCGACATCGGGCGGCATTTCTCGGTCAACCGGATGCTCAGCTTTGAATCGGTCAAAAGCCGGATCGACCGCGAGCAGTCACTGAGCTTTCTCGAGTTCAACTACATGATCCTGCAGGCCTACGATTTCCTCGAACTGAATCGCCGCTACGGCTGCAAGCTGCAGATGGGCGGATCGGACCAGTGGGGCAACATCGTCAACGGCATCGACCTGACCCGCCGGGTGCTGGACCACGAGATCTACGGGCTGACCTCGCCGCTGCTGACCACCTCGGACGGCAAAAAGATGGGCAAGTCTGCGACCGGGGCGGTCTGGCTGAATGCCGACATGCTGAGCCCGTACGAGTTCTGGCAGTTCTGGCGCAATACCACCGATGCCGATGTGGGCCGGTTCCTGGCGCTCTATACCGAGCTGCCGCTGGAGGACTGCGAACGGCTGGGCAAGCTGGACGGGTCCGAGATCAACGAGGCCAAGATCGTACTGGCCGACGAGGTCACGGCCCTGTGCCACGGCCGCGAGGCGGCGGAGGCGGCGAAGGCCACGGCGCGCGAGGTCTTCGAGAAGGGCGGTGTGGGCCAGGACTTGCCGACGCTCAACCTCAGCCGCGGCGAGGTCGGCGACGGGATTTCGGTGGTGCAGCTGATCGTGCGCTCGGGCCTGGCGAAGTCGGGAAAAGAAGCCAAAAGGCTGATCGCCGACAACGGTGCGCGGCTCGACGACGCGCCGCTGACCGATGCCGGGCTGATGCTGGACGCCGCCGCCCTGTCAAGCCCGGTCAAGCTGAGCGCGGGCAAAAAGCGGCATGCGTTGGTGACGCTGTCCGACTAGGCGCGCACAGACCATCTTTGGTCTTCAAAAATTTCCGCCGGAGACCGGCCGGATCCCGAAACCTGTGTAACGCAGAAGCAGTGGCGCGAACCTTCCGGCCCGCGCCAAAGTATACAATCTCGTGCGGGCGCAGCCCGCACATTTCGATCAGTTGAGCATCCATTTCCCGTTCGGATAGAAGGCGTGGAAGGCGAAGGCGAACATCACGTCGTGCGGCACGTCGCGGCCGCCCTTCTTCACCCGGATCGTGCCGACATCCTTGCCCTTGGCGATCTGCGCGCTGTCGAGCGCAGAGGCCTGGCCAGAGCGCCAGGTCAACGTGAAACCCGCCTCGCGCAATTCGCCGATATCGGCCAACCGCGCGACCGGCCAGGCGCGGTTGCCGACCCGCACAACGCGCGCCAGCGCCGGGATCCCGTGCGGCGGCATCTCGCCGTTATAGAGGAACGGCCGGTTGGAACTGTCGTAGCGGACGTAGGGGTTGCGGCCGTAGGTGCGGCGATAGTTGGGCTGGTTCATCACCAGGCCCTCGGGGTTGCGGGTCTTGAACTCGCCCCAGCTTTCCATCCAGCTGGGCATCTGGGTCAGGGTGGTGCCGCTGTAGTGGCCGACTATGCCCTCGCCGATGGCCTGCTGCCACCAGCTTTCGGTCTCGCGGTCGTACATCACCATGTCGGAGTAGCGCAGCTTGCCCGACACCCCGAAACTCAGCACGCGGCCCTTGACCCGGCGGTCGAATGTGATGCCGGAATTGCACAACGGGCAGAAGGTGACCGCCACCGGCACCCCGCCGATCGTGTCGTTCACGATCTCGTGCCAGGTCAGATAGCGGATCGGATAGGCCCGCGGCGTCGCGTTGCCGATCTCGACCGTGATCACCGGTTCGCGGTCCTCGATGCGGGTCTCCGCGCTGGCGCGGACGAATTGCGGATCGCTCAGCGCCGGGATGCCGTCCTTGGGCGGTCCGCCCGACAGGATCTCGGACCAGTCGTCGACGCTGGTCTTGCTGAAATCCGTGTTCGGCCATTCATAGGACCAGAACTGCGGGCTGGCCGGCGCGGCCGCAGCCAGGCCGAGGCCGATCGCGGCGGCAAGGATCAACGGCTTCAAACGCATGGGCGGTCCTCCTGGTGTTCGTTCCGAACACTGGCAGACCACCCCGCACACGCCTAGCCCTGCTCACGCGGGTTTGAGGCCGCGTCACTCGGTGACGGTGACCTTCACCATGACGTCCGGCTCGCCCTCGACGGCGCCGCTGCGCGGATGGCCGCGCTTGATCGCGTCGAGCACCTCGAGCCCTTCGGTCACCCTGCCGACAACCGTGTACTGGCCGTTCAGGAAAT
>JAHELH010000043.1:3330-11947 GCA_024644285.1 Paracoccaceae bacterium
GGGATGTCCGAGAACTCGGCGGCGATGTCGGCGTAGCTAGATTCCCCCGTCCCGGCGCGGGCCATGTCGCCGCCCTCGGCGCGGGCGAACTGCACGTCGCCGGTCTGCGCCATGAAGCCGTCGATCACCCGGTGGAAGTAGACGCCGTCGTAGCCGCCGTCCGACGCGATGGCGGTGATCTGCGCAACGTGATTCGGCGCCACGTCTTCCAGCAGGTCGATCTTGATGGTGCCATTGGCCTCTCCGGCAACCTCGATCTCGAGACCGGTCGCAAGCGCGGGCGTGGCGGCGAGGCTCAGTGCAAGGACGAGATTACGCATCGGCGGCCACCTTGACGCTGAGCATGCGGTCGGGATTGGCGGGCGGCTCGCCGCGGGTGATGGCGTCGACATGCTCCATCCCCTTCACCACCTGGCCGTAGACCGTGTACTGGCCGTTCAGGAAATCGTTGTCCTTGAAGTTGATGAAGAACTGCGAATTTGCCGAGTTCGGGTTCGACGACCGCGCCGCGCCCAGACTGCCCCGCGCATGCGGCACCTTGGAGAACTCCGCCGGCAGGTCCGGCAGATCCGACGCGCCGGTGCCCGCGCGGCGCAGATCGAAGTCCTTCTCGGCATTGCCGTTGGCGACGTCGCCGGTCTGCGCCATGAAACCGTCGATGACGCGGTGGAAGACCACGTTATCGTAGGCGCCGGCGCGGGCCAGCTCTTTCATCCGTTCGCAATGCCTGGGCGCCACGTCCGGCAGCAGCTTGATCTCGACGGTACCGTCTTTCAGTTCCATCAGGATGGTGTTTTCGGGATCGTTGGCCTCGGCCATGCACTTGTCTCCTTTTCACGTTTCGCGGCAATCTATGCGTGGCACCGGCGAAACAAAAGGGCTAAGCGACGGTGAACCGGCGCCAGGCTTTCGGCGTTGACGAAGCGAATTTTTCGGGAGTGGCGCGATGAGCTGGAAAACCCTCGACGACATGGATCTCGGCGGCAAGGTCGTCATGACCCGTGTTGACCTCAACGTGCCGGTCGAGAACGGCGAAGTGACCGACGCGACACGGATCGAGCGCATCGTGCCCACGGTGCGCGACATCCTCGACAAGGGCGGCAAGCCGGTGCTGATGGCGCATTTCGGCCGGCCCAAGGGCCAGCGCGTGGACGACATGTCGCTGCGGGTCGTGTTGCCCGCACTGCAGCAGGCGCTGGGCGTTCCGGTGAAGTTCGCCGAGGACTGCATCGGCGCCCCGGCCAAGCGCGCGGTCGCGGACCTGCAGGCGGGCGAGGTGCTGCTGCTGGAAAACACCCGCTTTCACGCCGGCGAAGAAACCAATGACGGCATCTTCGCGGCCTCTCTGGGGGCGCTGGGCGAGGTCTATTGTAACGACGCGTTTTCTGCCGCGCATCGGGCGCATGCCTCGACCGAGGCGCTGGCACGCATCCTGCCGGCCTGCGCCGGGCGGTTGATGCAGGCAGAGCTGAAGGCGCTGGAAGCGGCCTTGGGCAATCCCGCGCGTCCGGTCATCGCCATCGTCGGCGGCGCGAAGGTCTCGACCAAGCTCGACCTGTTGGGCAACCTCGTGGCCAGGGTCGACCGGCTGGTCATCGGCGGCGGCATGGCCAACACGTTCCTGGCCGCCAGAGGCGTCGAGGTCGGCAAGTCGCTGGCCGAGCACGACATGGCGGAGACCGCGCGGCAGATCCTGGAAAAGGCAAAAGAAACCGGGTGCGAAATCCTATTGCCCGGCGACATCGTGGTCGCTCGGGAATTCAAGGCCGGCGCCGACAGCGAGACGCTGGATGTCGCTGCCTGCCCCGCCGATGCGATGATCCTCGATGCCGGTCCGCAGACCGTCGAGGCGATCAAGAAGGCGATGGCCGCGTCGCAGACGCTGATCTGGAACGGCCCGCTCGGCGCATTCGAGATCCCGCCCTTCGACGCCGCCACGGTCGCCGCCGCGCAAGAGGCCGCGCGGCTGACGCGGGAGGGTCACCTTGTCTCGGTCGCGGGCGGCGGCGACACCGTCGCGGCGCTGAACCAGGCCGGGGTGGCTGATGACTTCTCGTATGTCTCCACCGCGGGGGGCGCGTTCCTGGAATGGATGGAGGGCAAGACCCTGCCCGGCGTCGCCGTGCTGGAGACTTGATTCAACCCCGGTTTCATCGTCTCATCCGCCGCATAGCAATCTTTCCTTGAACCGAGGTTTTGCCATGCGCCGCCTGCTATTGTCCGCCGCCGCCCTGACTGTCCTTTCCGGCCCGCTGGCTGCGCAGAACCGCATTTCCTGGCTCGACGTGCTTACGCCCGATCGGCTGGTGCAGCAGATGGTGCAGGTCGGGATCATGATGTTGCGCACGCAGATGGACGTCAAATACGGCGACATGTCGGTGGACCTGATGTCCGGGCGTGTGACCCTGACGGACGTGCGGATGTGGCCGCTGCCGCCCTGGGACACGGATTTCGAGTGCGAGATCGGAATCGACAGGCTGACGATCCGCTCTGGCGGTCTCGAGCAGATCGACCGCCTGCGGTTCAAGGCGCTCGCCTCGGGCGCCAGTGCGCCCGCGGCCTGTCTGCCGCCCGAGGGACAACAGATGCTTGGCATGGCGGGTCTCGACCGTCTCGACATCCCGCGCCTTACGCTCGACGTGGATTACGGGGTGCCGGGATCGGAAGCAGTGGCCCGGGTCTTCGGCGTGGTCGAAAACGCGGCCGCCGTCGATCTGACCGCCGATTTTTCCTATGTCTGGTTCGATGGCCGCAAGGACATGGAAGAGCCGGATCCGGTCGCGTATCTGCGTAATGCCCGTCTGACCGTCGAGAACCGCGGAATCTGGGAGGCGCTGAAAGGCCAGCTGCCGCCGCCCGCCACCGATCCCGAGGCGGGAACGCTGTATGTCGAAGGCGCCGTCGGCAGCATTCTGTCGGAGATGAACGGCGGCGAAGCGCTAGGCGAAGCCCAGAAGGCGTTCCTGGCCTCGGTCGCGGAGGTCTGGCCGAAATTCCTGTCCGACCCCGACACCTTGGTGCTGGAAACCGATCTGTCCGGCGACGCCTTCCTCGACTTCGAGGCGATGGAGAAAAGCCCCGCCGAGACCTTCGACACCCTGAAACCCAGGCTGGCGCTGGCCTCGTCCGGCGCCCGTCAGGTGTTGCCAGCCAGCCTGATCAGCCAGGCGATGGGGCCGGAGGCGGGCGCGTTGGCCGAGGCGGACCGTCGCAAGGTGGGCCTTGCCCTGATCTCGGGCGACGGCGCGCCGCGCGACTTGCAAGGCGGCTTTGCGCTGCTCAGCCCGTTGGCGAAGGCTGGCGACGCCGAGGCGGCATTGGCGCTTAGCGCGGCGCTGGAGACCCGGTCGCCGGAAGACGCCTATCAATGGGCTTTGGTCGCCGGTCGCGGCGGCGCCGAGGGCGCCACGGCGCGGCTCGACCGGTTGGAGGGGCAACTCGATTTCGCCACGGTTCTGAAGCTGCAGGAAGAGGTCTCGGGAGGCGACAGCCATCCCACCGATGCGTTGGACTCGATCGCCGGTGTTCGCGATCAGGCGGCAATGCGGCTGACCGGCCGCGGCCAGGCGCGATCCTACCCGGTCGCCGCGATGTGGGCGATGCTGGGCAAGGCCCTGGGCGACGCGGAATCCGGCGATATCCTGGCCGATATCGACGAACGGGTCGGCGCGGCCGGGGCCGATGCGCAGGCAGCCTGGCAGGCGGCCGAGGAGCGGGCGAGCGAGCTGGCGCTCGAGGCCTGGCTTGGCCAGGACCTGCCGGGACGCTTCAGCCGCTGACCGGAACGGCGCGTTAGCGCGATCACGATTGGCCTTCGCCGGGATTCCGATTAGAGCATGGGGCGACTCGCGCCCCATCTGAAAGGACACTGCCATGAAGGCCACCGGAACCGTCAAGAAGATCCTCGCCAATTACGAGGGCGAGAACCCCGGCGTGAAGGGCAAGCTGTGCCAGATCCTGATGCACGGCAAGCTGGGCGGCACCGGGAAATTGATCATCCTGCCGGTGGACCAGGGGTTCGAGCACGGGCCCGCCCGGTCCTTCGCGCCGAACCCGCCGGCCTATGACCCGCATTACCACTACAAGCTGGCGATCGACGCCGGGCTGTCCGCCTATGCCGCGCCTCTCGGGCCGCTCGAGGCGGGCGCGGACACCTTTGCCGGGCAGATCCCCACTATCCTGAAGGTGAACTCCGCCAACTCGCTGATGTCGGCCACCGCGGGCAAGAACCAGGCGGTGACGGCGAGCGTCGACGATGCGCTGCGGCTGGGCTGCGCGGCGATCGGGTTCACGATCTATCCCGGGTCCGACAACGCGCTCGACATGATGGAAGAGATCGTCGAGATGCGCCGCGAGGCGGCCGCCTGC
This sequence comes from Paracoccaceae bacterium, assembly GCA_024644285.1. Classification (GTDB taxonomy): domain Bacteria; phylum Pseudomonadota; class Alphaproteobacteria; order Rhodobacterales; family Rhodobacteraceae; genus JAHELH01. The sequence goes on from JAHELH010000043.1 coordinate 7,699, forward strand.
GGCATCGCCACGGTGATCTGGTCCTATCCGCGCGGCGAGGCAATCAGCAAGGACGGCGAGACCGCCATCGACATCACCAGCTACGCCGCCCACATGGCGGCGCTGCTGGGCGCGCACGTGATCAAGGTGAAGCTGTCGACCGACCACCTGGAGCTGGGCGAGGCCAAGAAGGTCTACGAGGCCGAGAAGATCGACATCTCGACCCAGGCCGCCCGCGTGGCCGACTGCGTCAAGGCGGCGCTGAACGGGCGGCGGCTGATCGTGTTCTCGGGCGGGTCCAAGAAGGGTGCGGATTCGGTCTATGACGACGCCCGCGCGATCCGCGACGGCGGCGGCAACGGCTCGATCATCGGCCGCAATTCGTTCCAGCGCGACCGCGACGAGGCGCTGGCGATGCTGGGCAAGCTGGTCGAGATCTACAAGGGCCGCGACTGATCTCGAGATGTCCCCATGGGGACAGGGGGTCAAGCAGTTGTAATTGTTAATGCTACCGCTAACGGTCTGTGAGGACAGAATGCACTTCGGGGGCATCCGGGGCGCCTTTTGAGCGCAACGTATCTGAGTATTTGAGGACCAAAGATATCACGCCGCGATCCGGGCCAGGATCGCGGCAGTGTCGATGGCGCCGACGGCGCCCGCGATCTGGCCCCGCCCGCCTGCCAGCCGGGTTGCGATATAGGCGTCGGAAACCGGGGCGGGGGCGGTGCGGATCAGCGTGGCGGCGGTCAAAAGGCTGGCCGTGCGCTCGGCGAACCATCGCGACTCGGCCTCGGGCGGCAGGGTTTTCCAGCGCGACCGGTATTCGGCGAGGGCTGCGTCATAGCGGCGATTGGCCCCGGTGACGGCATCCAGCGCCGCGTTCAGGGTCTCGGCGGCCAGCGGATCGCGCGACAGGGTGCGCAAGATGTCGAGGCAGATGACGTTGCCCGAGCCCTCCCAGATCGAGTTCAGCGGCGCCTCGCGGTAAAGCATCGGCAGGGGCGTGTCCTCGACATAGCCCATGCCGCCCAACGCCTCCATGCATTCATAGATCACCGGGACGCAAACCTTGTTGTTGAGATACTTCGCCAGCGCCACGGCGATGCGGGCGAAAGCGCGGTCCTCGTCGCTTGCGCCGTCGAAGGCGCGCGCGACGCGCATTCCCAGCGCCAGCGCGCCCAGCCAGTCGAGCGCCAGGTCCGCCAGCACCGTGCGCATCAGCGGCTGGTCGATCAGCCTGCGCTGGAAGGCGGTGCGATGCGTGACCCATTGATGCGCCTCCAGGAGCGCCGCGCGCATCAGCCCGGCGGGGGCGATGGCGGTATCGAGACGGGTATGGTGCACCATCTCGATGATCGTCCGCACCCCCTGCCCCTCGTCGCCCAGGCGGTGCGCGCGCGCGCCGAGATACTCGATCTCGGCCGAGGCATTGGCGCGGTTGCCCAGCTTGTCCTTCAGCCGCATCAGGTGGATGGCATTGCGCCCGTCCTGCAGCCAGCGCGGCACCAGGAAGCAGGTCAGCCCGCCGGGCGCCTGTGCCAGGGTCAGAAAGCCGTCCGACATCGGGGCCGAGCAGAACCACTTGTGGCCGGTCAGCCGGTAGCTGTCGCCGTCGGGTTCGGCCATCGTGGTGTTGGCGCGCAGGTCCGAGCCGCCCTGCTTCTCGGTCATCGCCATGCCCAGCGTCGCGGCGCGCTTTTCGGCCACCGGCAGAATCCGCGGGTCGTATTCCCGCGCCGTCAGTTTCGGCACCCAGGCATCCGCCAGGGCCGGATCGGCCCGTAGCGCGGGCACGGCGGCATAGGTCATGGTCAACGGGCAACACACACCCGGTTCCACCTGGCTCAAAAGGTAGACCATCGCCGCATGAGCGGCGTGCCCGCCCGCGACCCCCTCCCAGGCGATGGCGGCATAGCCGGCGCGGGCCCCTGCCTGCATCAGCCGGTGATAGGCGGGATGAAACGCCACCTCGTCCAGCCGACGCCCGCCGGCGTCGAAGAGCCGCAGGTCCGGCGGATGTCGCTCTGCCTCGCGGCCCGCCCGCCGCATCTCCGGGGCATCCAGCGCCTCGGCGAAGGCCCTGACCGGCGCGGGGGCGGTCGCCGCCGCGACCGCGGCGCGCAGCGGCGCATCGGCGTCCCACAAGCGAGAGACCCTGGGCGGCGGCTGGTTTTCGACCCGGTGGCCCGGCAGATCGTCGCGCGGCGGAAGCTCCGGCATCGTGGCTCCTTTGCAAGGAATCGCAACACCATAGCAGCGCTTGTTCATTTTCGGGATTCCCAAATCGCCCGTCCTCTGCAATGGTGCCCACAACCCGCCCACCAGAGGCGGCCGAAGAGGCAGAGATGACCAGACCCCGCAATGCCCGCCCCGCCTTCGGCGTCGTCGTGTTTTTCGCCATCGTCTTTTCGCTGGCGACCTATTTCACCTTTGCCAGCGTCCAGGGCGACTACGGCCTGTTCCGCCGCATCCAGATCGAGGCAGAGGCCGATATCCTGCGCGCCGATCTGGCGCAGTTGACCGCCGAGGTGAAGAGCCTGCGCAACAAGACACGGCGGTTGTCGGACGATTATCTCGATCTCGATCTGCTGGATCAGCAGGCACGCGACGTTTTGGGACTGGCCCGCGGCGACGAGATGCTTATCCGCTAAGCCTTGCCCTGCGGCCCGACTGCCGCGTAGTTTAACGCTGAACCAGTCGGAGATCGCGCCCGTGGCCAGCCGCAAATCTGCCAAGCCGAACGTCTCGAAAGACGAGTTGCTGACGTTTTACCGCGAGATGCTGCTGATCCGGCGGTTCGAGGAAAAGGCGGGCCAGCTTTACGGCATGGGTCTGATCGGCGGGTTCTGTCATCTCTATATCGGCCAGGAAGCGGTGGTCGTGGGGCTGGAATCGGTGGCCGAGGAGGGCGACAAGCGCATCACCTCGTACCGCGACCACGGTCACATGCTGGCCTGCGGGATGGATCCGAGAGGGGTCATGGCAGAGCTGACGGGGCGTGCCGGCGGCTATTCCAAGGGCAAGGGCGGCAGCATGCACATGTTCAGCCGCGAAAAGCATTTCTACGGCGGCCACGGCATCGTCGCCGCGCAGGTGCCGATCGGCGCCGGGCTTGCCTTCGCCGACAAGTATCTCGGCAACGACCGCGTGACCTTCACCTATTTCGGCGACGGCGCGGCGAACCAGGGCCAGGTGCACGAGACCTACAACATGGCCGAGCTGTGGGACCTGCCGGTGGTCTTCGTGATCGAGAACAACGGCTATGCCATGGGCACGGCCGTCAAGCGCGCGACGAAGTCCAAGGATTTCTGGGAGCGCGGCCTGTCCTTCGGCATCGAGGGCGAGGAGGTTGACGGCATGGACGTGCTGGCGGTCAAGGCCGCGGGCGCCAAGGCGGTCAAGCATTGTCGATCCGGCAAGGGACCGTACATCCTGGAGGTCAAGACCTACCGCTACCGCGGCCATTCCATGTCCGACCCGGCCAAGTACCGCACCCGTGAAGAGGTGCAGAAGGTGCGCGAGGAACGCGACCCCATCGAGAACGTGCGCCAGCTGTTGCTGACCGGCAAGCATGCCAGCGAGGACGACCTCAAGGAGATCGACAAGGAGATCAAGAAGATCGTCAACGAGGCCGCCGATTTCGCCCGCGAGAGCCCCGAGCCGGACGAGAGCGAGCTGTGGACCGATATCTATGCCGGCGACGTGCGGCAGGAGGTGGCGTGATGGGGACGGTGCATTTCGAGATCCACGTCGATGACGGGCCGCGCGCCCGCGCTTTCTATGGCCACCTGTTCGGCTGGTCCTTCGCGCCGATGCCGGGCGGCGAAGAGATGGACTATCACCTGATCAGCGGCGACGGCATCGGTCCCGACCAGGCGCTCAGCGGCGGCATGATGCAACGTATGGACAAGTCCGCCAAGCCGGGTTCCGCCATCCGCGGCGCCACGCTGACCGTCGAAGTCGCGAATACCGACGCCGCCTACGCCTGGGCACTCGGCAACGGCGGCGCCGAGGCGCTGCCGCCCGCCGACTATCCCGGCATCGGACGTTGCGCCTATGTCGAGGACGGCGAGGGCAACGTCGTCGGCATGATCACCCCGGAAGAGGCCTGAGACATGGCCACGGAAATCCTCATGCCCGCACTGAGCCCGACCATGGAAGACGGCACGCTGGCGAAATGGCTGGTCAAGAAGGGCGACACGGTCAGCGCCGGCGACATCCTTGCCGAGATCGAGACCGACAAGGCGGTGATGGAGTTCGAGGCGGTCGA
>JAHELH010000044.1 GCA_024644285.1 Paracoccaceae bacterium
GGGCCGAGGGCGCCTTCGGGATCACGGCGCAGGACTGGGCCGCGATCCGGTTTACCTTGCTGCAGGCCTCGCTGTCGGCGCTGTGCAGCGTCGCGCTGGCGGTGCCGGTGGCGCGCGCCCTGGCGCGGCGGCGGTTTCCGGGACGCGGCCTTCTGATCACCCTGCTCGGCGCGCCGTTCATCCTGCCGGTCATCGTCGCGGTGCTGGGGCTGCTGGCGGTCTTCGGGCGCAACGGCCTGCTGAATTCCGCGCTTGTCTGGCTGGGGGTCGAGCCGCTGCAGATCTACGGACTGCACGGCATCGTCCTGGCGCACGTCTTCTTCAACATGCCGCTGGCCACCCGGCTGATCCTGCAGGGCTGGGCCGCCATCCCGGCAGAGCGGTTCCGGCTTGCCGCCGCGCTGGATTTCCGGCCTCACGACATCACCCGACGCCTGGAATACCCGATGCTGCGCGCCGTGCTGCCCGGCGCCTTCGCGGTGATCTTCCTGATCTGCACCACCAGCTTTGCGGTGGCCCTGGCGCTGGGCGGCGGGCCGCGGGCCACCACTGTGGAACTGGCGATCTACCAGGCGTTCCGCTTCGATTTCGACCTGTCGCGCGCTGCCATTCTGGCGGTGATCCAGTTCGCCATCGGCGCGGTCGCGGCGGCGCTGGCCTACCGCGTCGCGGTCGCGCCGGGTTTCGGCAGCGGCCTTGGCCGGCCGGTCCGCATCTGGGGACAGGCCTCGCCCGCACAGCGGCTGACCGACACCGTCTGCATCCTGGCGGCCGCCATGTTCCTGCTGACCCCGCTGTTGATGATCGTCCTCGACGGCCTGCCCGGCCTGACGAACCTGCCGGAGACCGTTCTCTGGGCGGCGCTGCGATCGATCGTCGTGGCGCTCTGCTCGACCGCGCTGGCGCTGGCGCTTGCCCTGCCGATGGCGCTTAATATCCAGTCGGCCCGCGGCAAGCGGCGCGCGCTGACCGAGATCACAGGATACCTGTCGGTCTCGGCCTCGCCCCTGGTGCTGGGCACCGGGCTGTACCTGATCCTGTTCCCCGTCGCCGACCCCGTCCGGCTGGCCCTGGCGGTGACCGCAGTGATCAACGCCGTCATGGCGCTGCCCTTCGCACTGCGCGCCATCAGCCCGGCACTGAACGCGATCGAGGCCGATTGGGGCCGGCTGGCCGACAGCCTCGACATGCGCGGCGGCGACCGACTGCGGCTGCTGATCCTGCCGCGCCTGCGCCGACCTCTGGGCTTTGCCGCCGGGCTGACGGCGGCGCTTTCAATGGGCGATCTCGGCGTGATCGCGCTGTTCGCCGGGCCGGACCAGGCGACGCTGCCGCTGCAGCTTTACCGGCTGATGGCGGCCTACCGGATGCAGGACGCCGCCGCCGCGGCGCTGCTGCTGCTGGGCCTCAGTCTGACCCTTTTCTGGGTGTTCGACCGCGGGGGACGCACCGATGCTGACGCTTGAGCACCTGGCACTCCGGCAGGACGATTTCACTCTGACCGCGCATCTGACCGTCGCACCGCGCCAGCGAGTCGCGGTCCTGGGACCTTCGGGCGCCGGCAAGTCGACGCTGCTGTCCGCCATCGCCGGTTTCCTGGAACCGGCCGCGGGGCGCATCCTGTGGCAGGGACAGGACCTGACCGGCATGCCGCCCGGAAAACGGCCACTGTCGATGGTGTTCCAGGATAACAACCTGTTTCCGCACCTCAACGCCTTCCAGAACGTGGCGCTGGGCCTGTCGCCGGGCCTGAGATTGGGAGATGCCGACCGCGAACGCGTCGAGACAAGCCTGTCGCAGGTCGGCCTCGGCGGCCTGGGCGACCGCAAGCCGGGCGCCCTGTCGGGTGGACAGCAGAGCCGCGTGGCGTTGGCCCGGGTGATGCTGCGGGCGCGGCCGCTGCTGCTGCTGGACGAGCCGTTCTCGGCCCTCGGACCGGCGCTGAAGGCCGGGATGCTGGATCTGGTGGCACACGTCAGCGAGACGATGCAGGCGACCGTCCTGATGGTCACCCACGACCCGTCGGACGCGCGGCGCTTCGCCGAAAAGACAATTTTGGTGGCCGAGGGCGTTGCCCATGTGCCGCGTGACACGGCCGCGCTGCTGGACAACCCGCCGCCGGCCCTGAAACGGTATCTCGGCCATTGAAACGGAAACGCGCCCCGAAGGGCGCGCTTCAGAACTCCTGGGATCGCGGTGGGGGCGTCAGGCTTCCTTTGCCTTGGTCTTCTTTTTGATTGGCGCCCAGATTCGCTTGTTGGTCAGGTACAGAAGCACTGTAAAGATCGTCAGGAACAGCACGGCAGCCAGTCCCGCCTGCTTGCGTTCCATCATCTTGGGTTCCGCCGTCCACATCAGGAACGCCGAGACATCCATCGCAATCTCTTCCAGTTCGGTCGAGTGACCGTCGGCATATTCCACGTCGTCACCATACAGCGGCGGCGCCATGCTGATCCAGCCGCCGGGAAATGCCGTGTTCTCGTACAGGATTGTGCCGGCCTCTTCCTTTTCCTCGCCGGTATATCCGGTCAGCAGCGACGCGATGTACTCTGCCCCGCCGATGCCCTTGAACAGCTGGTTGATGCCCAGGCCGTAGGGTCCGTGGAACCCGGCCCGCGCCTTGGCCATCAGGCTGAGGTCAGGTGCCCCCACGCTGGTATTGACCGGGAAGTTGTCGGTCGGCTTGGCCGGGCGGAAATCGTCCAGCTCGGGATCGAACACCTCGAAATTCTGCTCGGCATAGGCGCGGACCTGGTCGTCCGGCAGGCCCGGACCGTTGGCGTCCGCCAGGGTGCGCAGCGGCACATAGCGCAACCCGTGGCAGCCCGCGCAGACCTCGGTATAGACCTGCAGACCGCGCTGCAGTTGCATCTGATCGTAGGTGCCGAAGGGGCCCTCGAAGGAAAAGTCGAAATCCTCGGTATGCGCCTCTCCGCCCGCGGCCAGCGCGCCAACCGTGGACAGCGCCAGCGCCGCGACCGCGGACAGGGTCAGTGTCTTGAACATGGTCATGGTCCCTATCACTCCGCCGGGTTGACGACGGTCTTCGTGCCGCCGGTCTTGGGATCGTAATGCGCCGCGAAATCCTCTTCGATGGTCGCGGGCTGCGGCAACGGCTTCTCGATCACGCCCAGGATCGGCAGGATCACCAGGAAATAAGCGAACCAGTAGGCCGAGGCGATCAGCGAGATCGTCGAATAGGGCGGCTCCGCCGGCATCGCGCCGGCCCACATCAGCACCAGGAAGTCGATGACCAGCAGCGCGAACCACCACTTGAACATCGGCCGGTAGCGGCCCGAGCGGACCGAGGACGTGTCCAGCCACGGCACCAGAACCATCACGAAGATCGAGCCGAACATCGCCAGGACACCGAAGAACTTGGCGTCGATGATGCCCGCCGAGACGAAGTTGGCGATCTGCACCACCCAGACATCGGCGGTGAAGGCACGCAGAATGGCGTAGAACGGCAGGAAGTACCATTCCGGCACGATATGCGCGGGCGTCGCCAGGGCGTTGGCCTCGATGTAGTTGTCGGGGTGCCCCAGATAGTTCGGCATGAAGCCCACGATGGCGAAGAAGATCACCAGGATCAGCATCAGCGCGAACAGGTCCTTCATCACGAAATAGGGCCAGAACGGCAGCGTGTCCTTTTCGGCCTCGGCCTTCGACGACCGGCGCACCTCGACCCCGGTGGGGTTGTTGTTGCCGGTCGAGTGGAAGGCCCAGACATGTACGATGACCAGGCCCGCGATGATGAAGGGCACCAGGTAGTGCAGGCTGAAGAACCGGTTCAATGTTGCGTTGTCGACGGCGGGGCCGCCCAAGAGCCAGGTCTGGATCGGCTCTCCGACAAGCGGGATCGCCCCGAAAAGGCCGGTGATGACCGTTGCGCCCCAGAACGACATCTGCCCCCAGGGCAGGACGTATCCCATGAAGGCCGTCGCCATCATCGCCAGGTAGATCAGCATGCCGATTATCCACGTCACCTCTCGCGGGGTTTTGTAGGACCCGTAGTAGAGACCGCGGAAGATGTGCAGGTAGACCGCGACGAAGAACAGCGAGGCGCCGTTGGAATGAAGATAGCGCAGCATGTAGCCACCGTTCACGTTGCGCATGATGTGCTCGACGCTGGCAAAGGCCAGGTCGACATGGGAGGTATAGTGCATCGCCAGCACGATGCCGGTGACGATCTGCAGAACCAGGCAGAACACCAGGACGATGCCCCAGATCCACATCCAGTTGAGGTTCTTTGGGGTGGGGATCATCAGCGTGTCATAGAGCAGGCCAATCACCGGCAGGCGGCGTTCCAGCCACTTCTCGCCGCTGGTCTTGGGCTCGTAATGGTCGTGCGGGATTCCAGACATGTCGCTTCCCTTATCCGAGAACGATTGTGGTTTCGTCGACAAACTCAGCTACCGGAATGTGCAAGTTTTCCGGCGCGGGTCCCCTGCGGATGCGGCCCGAAGTGTCGTAGTGGCTGCCGTGGCAGGGGCAGAACCAGCCGCCGAAATCGCCCGCCTCGTTTAGCGGGACGCAACCGAGATGGGTGCAGACGCCGATCTGCACCAGCCACTCGCCGGTTTCGTCCAGCGCGCGGTTTTCGTCGGCTGCCGAAACATCGCCGCTGATATTGGGATTGCGGGCGCTCTGATCCGGAAGCTCGGACAGATCGACGGTGCGCGCGGCCTCGACTTCGTCGGCGGTGCGGCGGCGGATGAAGACCGGCTTGCCCAGGTACTTGACGGTCAGTTGCGTGCCTTCGGCGACGCCTGACACATCCACCCGGATCGAGCTGAGCGCCTGGACGTCGGCCGAGGGGTTCATCTGGTTGACGAGTGGCCACACCGCCGCGCCGGTCGCAACGGCTGCAGCACCGGCGGTCGCGTAATACAGAAAGTCGCGGCGGGTGCCTTCTTGGTGGTCTTCTGCATGGGACACGAGCGTTTCTCCATTCCTCGACCGCGCAGGGTCAATCCGATCCTTAGGTGTCGCGCGAACGCACCTTGTACGCAACGAGTTTTAGAGGCGCGTGTCAGAAGCGTAAAGCGGACTCTGGCCGCAATCCGGGACGCTTTGTCGCGGCGCGGCGGAAAACCGGGGGAAATCCGGGTAAATTCTGCGGGAACTTCCGCCGATCGCCGTTGCCAAGGCGATAAAATGTTTGAATTTTGGCACCCGAGGGGTCAGGTAAGAGATCAAGATGGTCCGGCCCTTGGAGTAATCCGCCGTGCGCATGTCCCGAATACTGCAAGCCCTGGCTGTCTCGCTGGCCGCATTCGCGCTGCCGGCGCAGGCAGAGACAGAGCTGAGCTTCTACACCGGCGTGCAAGAGGCGCCGCACAGCCGTGTCAAGGGCGCCGACCCCAGCGGCATCGGCACGTTCAACTTCCTCGCGACCTGGGAGGGCCGCTCGTTCGAAGCGCCGCCGCATTACGGTTTCCGCGCCACCTACTGGACGACGGACCGTTTGGGTTTCGGCCTCGATTTCAACCACGTCAAGGTCTACGCCGACAGCGCGACCCTGACGGGTAATGGTTTCACCCTGCTCGAATTCTCCGACGGTTTGAACATCCTGATAGCCAATGTCTGGCACCGCTGGCCGCAGCCGAGCCGCGCCTGGACGCCCTATGTCGGGGCCGGCGTCGGCCTGTCGATCCCGCATGTCGAATCGCAGACCACCGGCGGGCTGCGCACCTTCGAGTACCAGGTGACCGGCCCCGCGGTGCAATGGGTTGCCGGCGTCAAGTACGACATCAACGACCGTTGGGGCATCTTCGGCGAATACAAGGGCACTTATTCGGTCAACGAGGCCGACCTCGTGGGCGGCGGCACACTGAAGACGAACATCGTGACCAACGCGCTGAATGTCGGCGTGGCCCTGAGGTTCTAGGCCGGGCGGGTGCAAGATCCGCGGGCGAACAAGGCCAACGCCATCGCCTTCTACGACATGATGTTCAACCGGTGCCAGCCGCGCGTGGCGATCGAGCGCTACGTGGGTGACGTCTACATCCAGCACAATCCCGAGGTGGCCGACGGCAAGACCGCCTTCATCGACTATTTCGAGCGGATGGCGGCGGAATATCCCGGCAAGGCGGTCCAATTCAAACGCGCCATCGCCGAGGACGACCTGGTGGTGCTGCATTGCCACCAGACCTGGCCGGGCATCGACGACTATGCCGGCATCGACATTTTTCGCTTCGACGAAAACGGAAAGATCGTCGAGCACTGGGACGTGCTGCAGGTCATCCGCGGAAATCCGGCGAACGAGAACGGCATGTTCTGAGACCTCGCGGCCTATCGCACCAGCGCAGACTTCATCGCCGCCTCGGGGAAACAGGTCGCCGGTTTCCCGGCCGCCTCCTGCCAGCGTCCGATCGAGCGCCGCGTCTTGAACCCCGGCAGCCCGTCCGCACCGCCGACATCGTGGCCCATCGCCTCCAGCGCGCGTTGCATCGCCGCGATGTCCGACCGCAGCATTTGCCCGACATCGCGCCAGCCTGCCGTGAAATCGCCGCTACCATACTGGATGCGGTCGCCCATATGCCCCACGAACAGCGCGTACAGGTCGCTGAAATTGTAGTCCTTCAAGACGTAGAAATTCGGCGTCGCGATAAAGGCCGGCCCGTTGCGGCCGGCCGGCATCAGAAGGTATCCCTCCCCGCGCAACTCGTGCTCGGGAAACGGGCGGCCAGAGACGCGCCTGATGCCCATGTCCACCCATTCCGAGATGGCGCGCCCCTGGTCCGGGCCCTCCAGCGTGCAGGACACGCTTTCCGGAACCGCGACCTCGAATCCCCAGTCGCGCCCGCTGACCCATCCGTGACGTGCCAGGTAATTTCCGATGGACGCGATGGTGTCGGCCTCGGACCGCCAGATATCGGCCTTCCCGTCTCCATCGCCATCCCGGGCGTATTTCAGGAAATTCGAAGGCATGAATTGAGGTTGCCCCAGAGCCCCGGCCCAGCTGCTCTTCATCGCCGCGTTCGGCGCGTGGCCGGCCTCGGCGATTTGCAGCGCCGCGATCAACTCTTCCGCGAAATAGTCCGCCCGCCGACCCATGAAGCCCTTGGTGCCCAGAATTTCGAAGACATTGTGCGGGATATCCACCCGACCATAGCCGCTTTCCCGGCCCCAGATCGCCAGGATGATTCGCCCGGGAACGCCGGTCGCACGCTCGGTTCGGGCCAGGACCGTCGCGTGACGGCGGGCCATCTGGCGCCCGACCGCGGTCGCGCCGTCGATGGCTCCGCGGCTGAAATAGCGGGCCGGGCTACCGAACTCGGCCTGGCGTTGTTGCCGCGGCGTCGACTCGCTGCGGCCGGGCGGCTGCAGATCGGGGATGTCCCAGTTCAGCGAGACGCCCCGGAACGCCTCGTCGACCGTGGCCCGCGAGACGCCTTCCGCGCGCGCCCGCGGCCAAATTGTCTCGTCCAGCCATGCCTGGAACTGCCGTTCTACCGCCGCTCGGTTCTGCGCCGACGCCGGCCCGGTCACGGTCAGAGCCAATAGAACTAACAGGCCGCCGATCAGTCGCCCTAGGATACTCATGCCGCGAAGATCTCCTGCATGGTTTGGTCGGCTCCCTTGGCACTGCGGGCAATCGGAGCAGGCCGGGCGCAGACGACGCCCCCGCGTTTCACCACAGCGGCAAGCATGTTATCGGTAACTTCATATTTGTCAGCAGGTTGATTCGCTGTCCAAGCTTGGACACTCACGCCGTCGGCACCGTCGCCACCATGCTCGCCCGCTTCGCGAACGTCTCGAACCATTCGGCCAGCGCCTCCCGGCCGGACCGCCAGTCCCGCCCTCCGTGCCGGAAATCCAGGTACCCCAGCGCGCAACCCACTGCGATCTGCCCCATGTCGACCGGTCCCGCCAGGTGGCTCATCCAGCGCGCCGAAATTGCATCCAGCGCCCGTGTTATCTTGGCCCACTGCGCCTCTACCCACGCGCCGTACCGGATTTCCTCGGGGCGGCAACGGTTCTCGTAGACCATCAGGATCGCCGCATCCATGATCCCGTCCGCCGTCGCCTCCAGCGTCAGCACCTCCCACACCCGCCGCGCGGGATACAGTCCCGCCCCGAAGCGGTCGTCGAGGTAGCGGCAGATCACCCGGCTGTCATAGATCGCCGGCCCGTCCGCCCGCACCAGTGCCGGGATTTTGCCCAGCGGGTTGTGGGTGACCGGCATCTTCTCGGGCGCCAACGGATGGCCGACGGCATAAACGATCTCGATGTCATCGACCCGCCCCGCCTCGTGCGTCAGCACCTTCACCTTGCGGCAGTAAGGCGAGGCGGGGTTGTCGTGTAATTGCAGCACCATGTTGCCGGGTCCTTCTGGGGTCACACCGGCACTCTAGAGCAGTCGCCTCCCGCGGTGAACCTGGAAGTCGCGACTGCGGCGCGGCGCCCAAGTGCCGGGCGCCGCGCAACCCGTCCTATTGCTGAAGAGACTCCAGATACATGGCGACCGACAGTATCCGGCCGCGCGCGGCCAGAACCGCGCTGTAGTCGCCCGACATGCCATCTGTCGCGCTCGCCTCGGCGGTGAAAATGTCCCCGTAGGTCGGCATCGGCCCGCCATGACCGCGAACCCCCGTACGCCCATCGATGATGTGGATCACTTCCAGCATCGGGAAGGCGCCGTCATTCCTGGCGGTTAGCTGGGTCAGGTCGGCGACCTTGTCCATCATGATTTCGGTCAGTGGACCGTCACCCATTCCAGATCCTCCGTGGCAGGTCGCGCAGTACTGGTTGTAGATATTCGCCCCGACATCTGCGGTCTGCGCCGCTGCCGCGCCAGTCAAGCCGACGAGGACAGCCGCAACCGCGGTCGCTGAGATCAAGCCGTGCATGTGTCACCTCCATGTGATGAGGATTCCGCGCGCCTCGCCATTCAGGCTAGGATCACTGCCGCGCCACGCAATGACATGAATCAATTGTCGAGTGCCGTCCGCAGCCTATTCCGGCAGATGCCGCATCAGCCCGGCAAGACCGGGCGGCCCTGATGGACTTTCGTTGGCCGCAACGGCTTCGGCCGCGCGGAGCCGCACGTCGTCAGGCTTGTTCTGGTTCAGTTTCCAGGTTCCGTCGATACGTTCGACCTGCAACCGGAACGGCACGATCTGCCGCATCATCCGGTTCAGTACCTCCGGGGTCATCTTTCCGGCATGCCACGACGGTTTCCGCGCAATCCGGCGCTCCTTCTCGGCCGTCAGCCTGTCCAGCACCCCGCGAAGTTCATCCTGCGGACGCCGCTCCAGCACACCGCGAAGGTGCACTGCCACGTAGTTCCAGGTGGGCACCTGGTCGGCGACGCCGTACCAGTCCGGCGAAACATAGCCATCGGGTCCCGACACGGCGATCACCGCGACAAGCGGGGCTTCGGCAGCCCGAACGATCGGGTTCGACCGGACCAGATGCAGCTCCGCCACGCGGCCCTGCGCGTCGAGGAGGAACGGCACGTGGCTGATCAACGGCCCGCCATCGCCGTTCACCGCGAGCACCCCGAAACCCCGTTCGCGGGCAAAGGCGATGTTGTGAGGGGTCGCGACACCCCGGAAGGCCGGATTGGGATGCATTTTATTTGGCCAGCAATTTCTTCCCGTCATGCCGCGATATTTCCGTCGTCACGATCCGGCCGACCGGCCGATCCTCGGCGAATGCCACCTCGGCGAATTGCGCGGTCCGTCCCATGCGCGGGCTCTCCATCAACACCTCGTGCGTCCGGCCGACCTGCGCGCCCAGATGCGCGGCGACCCGGGCGTCGCCCAGCGCCCGCAGCCGGGCCGCCCGCTCCTTGACCGCACCACCGGCGACCTGCGGCATCCGCGCCGCCGGGGTCCCCGGACGCGGGCTGTAGGGGAAGACGTGCAGCCAGGTCAGGCCGCATTCCTCGACCAGCTTGAGCGAGTTGTCGAACATCGCCTCGGTCTCGGTGGGGAAGCCCGCGATGATGTCGGCGCCGAAGGCGATGTCGGGCCGCAGCCGCCGCACATCCTCGCAGAACCGGATCGCGTCGTCCCGCAGATGCCGGCGCTTCATGCGTTTGAGGATCATGTCATCGCCCGCCTGCAGGCTCAGGTGCAGGTGCGGCATCAGGCGCGGCTCGGTGGCAATCGCCTCCATCAGCGCCGGATCGGCCTCGATCGAGTCAATGGAGGAAATCCGCAGGCGCCGCAGATCGGGCACCAACCACAGGATGCGCCGAACCAAATCGCCCAGCTTTGGGCCGGCGGGCAGGTCTGCGCCCCAGGATGTCAGGTCCACCCCGGTCAGCACCACCTCGTTGTAGCCCCGGTCCACCAGCCGCTTGATCTGGTCCACGACCACGCCGGCCGGAACCGAGCGCGAGTTGCCGCGGCCAAAGGGGATGATGCAGAAGGTGCAGCGGTGATCGCACCCGTTCTGAATCTGTACGTATGCCCGCGATCGCGTGCCGAAACCGTCGATCAGGTGCCCGGCCGTCTCGGTCACCGACATGATGTCGTCGACCTGCACCGGTTCGGTCTCTCCGACGAATCCGGGTGCCAGGCTGGCCCAGGTGCCGGGCCGCATCTTCTCGGCATTGCCGACGACCATGTCGACCTCGCTCATGTCGGCGAAGGTGTCGGGGTCGGTCTGCGCCGCGCAGCCGGTCACGATCAGCCGCGCCGTCGGGTTCTCGCGGCGCAGCCGGCGGATTTCCTGACGGGCCTTGCGCACCGCCTGCGCCGTGACCGCGCAGGTGTTGACGACCACGGCGTCCTCGGCCCCGTTTGCGGCGGCAAGCTCGCGCATCGCCTCGGTCTCGTAGGCGTTCAGCCGGCAGCCGAGGGTCGAGAAAACGGGCGCGCGGCGATCCATCACAGGGCCTCAAGAAAGGCGGCGGTCAGCGTGCCGTCGAAAACGTGCACGGTCGGACCGGTCATCCAGACGCCGTCGTCGCGCCAGTCGATCTGCAGGAGCCCGCCATCGACATGCACGTCGACCCTTCTGCCGGTCAGCCCGCGGCGCGCCGCGGCCACGACGGCCGCGCAGGAACAGGAACCCGAGGCCAGAGTGATGCCGACCCCGCGCTCCCAAATGCGCAGCCGCATTTCGTTCTCAGAGATCACCTGAACCACCTCGACATTCGTGCGCTCCGGGAACAGCGAATGCCGCTCGTGCCGCGCGCCAATGTCGGGCAGGTCGACCGCCTCGGCATCGTCGACGAAGAACGTGCAGTGCGGATTGCCCATGCCGGTTCCCACCGGATCGCCGTCGATCGGCAGGTGCAGGCTGTCCACGTCGCGGGAAAGCGGGATGTCGGCCCAATCGGTGAGCGGCTGGCCCATATTGACCCGGGTCAGTCCGCCGCCCGCATCGGCGCAATCCAGCACGCCGCGCTCGGTCCGCAGCGACAGTCGGTCGCGGCCGGTTTCGTCCATCAGATACCGGGCCACGCACCGCGTGGCGTTGCCGCAAGCCGCAGACTGCGAACCGTCCGCGTTGTAGAAAGTCAGCTGCGCGTCGGCGTTCGAGTCGTCCCGGATCAGCGCAAGCTGGTCGAAACCGACGCCACGGTGGCGATCGCCCAGCGCCCTGGCAAGTTCGGCCGTGACGACAGTGTCGTTGCCGCGCCCGTCGACGACCACGAAATCGTTGCCGAGTCCGTGCATTTTCATGAACGTCAAGGGCTGTTGCTGACCGGTCCCACGCATCCGCGCGATATAGCGTGGCGCCGCGGGCGAATCCAGCAGCCGCCGCAAGTGGGCCGTCGAATATGCCTTGACCGGCTTTCGGGGTTTTCCTAACTAGGCGCCCTAGCGTGGGCCGTTAGCTCAGTTGGTAGAGCAACTGACTTTTAATCAGTGGGTCGCAGGTTCGAATCCTGCACGGCTCACCACTG
>JAHELH010000313.1 GCA_024644285.1 Paracoccaceae bacterium
ATTGCGCCAAGCTCACGGATCAGCCGGCACACCTCGTCGACGCCCTTGCGGGCCCGCAATCCGGTGAACACGTAAGGTCGTCCTCCGCGCATCCTCGCGGCGTCGCGGTCCATCACCTCGAGGCTTGCGCCGACATGCGGCGCAAGGTCGGTCTTGTTGATCACCAGGATGTCCGACCGCGTGATCGCCGGGCCGCCCTTGCGCGGGATCTCCTCGCCCGCCGCGACATCGATCACGTAGATCGTCAGGTCCGCCAGTTCCGGGCTGAAGGTGGCCGACAGGTTGTCGCCGCCGCTCTCGATCAGCACGATCTCGATGCCGGGATGGCGCGCCACCATCTCGGCCACGGCGCCGAGGTTGATCGAGGCGTCCTCGCGGATCGCGGTATGCGGGCAGCCGCCGGTCTCGACCCCGATGATCCGGTCGCTCGGCAGCACCTGCATCCGCAGCAGCGCCTCGGCGTCCTCCTGGGTATAGATGTCGTTGGTGATGACACCGATCGAGTGGCTGTCGCGAAACGCTTCGCACAAGGCGGCGGTCAGCGTGGTCTTGCCAGCGCCCACCGGGCCGCCGATGCCGATCCGGAGCGGTCCGTTGAAAGCAGTCATGTTCTGAAGATCCTCGAATACTGGGTTTCGTGGCGCATCGCCGCGATGTCGGACAGAAAGGCGGTCCCGGTCAGTTCGGACAGATCGCCGTGTGCCGTGTCGGCCGCGATCCTGCGGCACGGCGTCGCCAGGGCGTCGATCAGTGCGTGCCCGTCGGTCTGGCCCAGCGGGATCAGCCGCATTCCCACCGAAACCAGGTTGCCCGCGAAGGCATGCAGGTACATCGCGCAGGTCAGCACCGGCGGCAGCGACAACAGGCGCGCGGCGCGCCCGGCCGCGACGGGATAGCAAAGCTTGTCAATGGATATGCCCCAGACATCCGACACCGCCCGGCAGAAGGCCGCCCCCTGCAGCGTCGTCTCCGCCAGCCGCTCGCGCGCGGGCGCGAAGGCGCGGCAGGTCCTTTCGATCTGGTCGAGCGCCGCCGCGCCATCGGCGCTGAACGCCGCTGCCAGGAAAAGCGCATCCGCCCGGCCGGAGCCGTCCTCCAGCACGTCGCGGATCCAGCTCTCCAGTTCCGCGCGGCCGCGCACGTCACCCGCCTCGATGGCCTGCTCCAGCCCGTGCGAGTAGCTGAACGCGCCGACGGGAAAGGCCGGCGAGAACCACTGCGCGAGCGTGAGGATGGCGGCGTCGTCCGGCATGACCTAGTGGCTGTGCCCGTGGGTGCGGCCGTGGCCATAGGCGCCGCCCTCCGGCGTGAAGGGTTCGGACACCTCGCGCACCTGGGCGCCGAGCTTTTCCAGCATGGCGCGGATCACGTGATCGCGCTGGATCAGCAGCCGCCCGTGTTCGATCTGGCACGGGCAATGCCGGTTGCCGACATGCCAGGCCAGGCGGGCGAGGTCGGGGCCGGTGACGGATAGCAGCGGCTCGGCGGCGGCCTCGACGGCGATCTCCGCGCCTTCCGTGGTGACGAGGACGCCGCCATGGTCGAGCGAGGTGGTCTGCGCCAGGTCGACAAGCAGCCGGGCGCCCGAGGCGGTGGCCAGAACCTTGCGGCGGAGGAAGCGGTCCTCGTAGCTGAGAACCAGCCGGTCGGCCGGGGCGGCGTGAGCGTGCCGGTGGTAGATCTGGGCGGTCAGCATGGCGACCCCTTGCGGATACGATTTCGCTTCCATCCGTCGCGCGCTGTCCGGCGTTGCGGCTGATCCGCAGAACTCAAACGGACGCGACCGCTTCGCGGGCGCGGTATGAAACCTTTACAGGCCATCATCGTTCTTCCCACCTTTCGGGATGCAACAGAAAATGCTCGTAGTCGGCAATGTCTATCATGTCAGGCTTCCCCTGGTGACGCGCGACCATGTGGCCGGGAAAGACCTTGATCGCCTCGGTGCCGGTGATTGGGTCGTCAGGCAGTTGAAGCGCCAGGTCGCGCCCCTCATCGTCCTCGACAACCACCCACTGCCAACTGTGCCGCCGCCGCAGGACCTCGCCGAGAGCCATGCCGGCGGCGTAGAGCTCCTTCCAGCCCCATTCGCGGGCAAAATCGACTTTCAACAGAGCACCAAGAAACCTCAGAAACTCCTCGGTCGCGGCAGGATCGGGAGGAGGATCGCGGTGTCCCGCGATCCAGTCGACCCAGCCGGCGATCTGAGACAAGTCCTCTTCGGTGGGCGGCTGTACGCGCCGTTCGGGAGGCCGGCTCAAAACAGAAAATACCGCTGCGCCATCGGCAGCACCTCGGCAGGCTGGCAGGTCAGCAATTCGCCGTCGGCGCGCACCTCGTAGGTCTCGGGGTTGACCTCGACTCTTGGAGTGGCGTCGTTGAGCTTGAGGTCCTTCTTGCCGATGTTGCGGGTGTTGCGCACCGGCAGCGTCTCTTTCGCCAGCCCCAGCGCATCGCCGATCCGCGCATCCTGCGCCGCGGCAGAGACGAAGCTGACGGCAGAGCGTTCCACGCTGCGGCCGTAGGCCCCGAACATCGGCCGCGAATAGACCGGCTGCGGCGTCGGGATCGAGGCGTTGGGATCGCCCATCTGCGCGCAGGCGATGCTGCCGCCCAGCAGCACCATTTCCGGCTTAACCCCGAAAAAGGCCGGGTTCCACAGCACCAGGTCGGCGCGTTTGCCTTCCTCCACGCTGCCGATCTCGTGCGCGATTCCGTGGGCGATGGCGGGGTTGATCGTGTATTTGGCGATGTAGCGGCGGACGCGGAAGTTGTCGTTGTCGCCGGTCTCTTCGGACAACCGCCCACGTTGTTTCTTCATCTTGTCGGCGGTCTGCCAGGTGCGGATCAGCACCTCTCCGACGCGGCCCATGGCCTGTGAATCCGAGGCGATGATCGAGAACGCGCCCATATCGTGCAGGATGTCCTCGGCGGCGATGGTCTCGCGCCGGATGCGGCTTTC
>JAHELH010000045.1 GCA_024644285.1 Paracoccaceae bacterium
GCGTCCGCCTCGGTGCCCAGCGCCAGCTGGCTGCCGCCGTTGAACCCGAACCAGCCCAGCCACAGGATGAACGTGCCCAGCGTCGCCAGCGCGAGGTTCGAGCCCGGGATCGGGTGCACCTTGCCTTGCTTGTCATACTTGCCGATCCGCGCGCCGAGGATGACCGCGCCGGCCAGCGCCGCGAAGCCGCCCGTGGCATGCACCAGGGTCGAGCCGGCGAAGTCCGAGAAGCCCATCTCGGACAACCAGCCGCCACCCCACTGCCAGGACGCCTCGATCGGGTAGATCAGGCCGGTCAGGATGATCGTGAAGATCAGGAAGGGCCAGAGCTTGATGCGCTCGGCGAGCGTGCCCGAGACGATCGACGCCGTGGTGGCGCAGAACATCAGCTGGAAGAAGAAGTCCGAGCCGGTGGCGTAGCCCTGTTCCAGCGCCGGTTCGCCGCCGATGCCGGCGATGCCAAAGGCGCCCAGCCAGCCCGCGACGGACCAGCTATCGCCGGGATACATCAGGTTGTAGCCGACCAGCCAGTACATGATCGCGGCGAACGAGAAGAGCCCGATGTTCTTGGTCAACTGCATGGTGACGTTCTTGCCGCGCACCAGCCCGGCCTCGAGCATGGCAAAGCCGGCGGCCATCCAGAACACCAGGAAGCCGCCGATCAGGAAAAGCAGCGTGTTGAAGATAAAGGCGTTGTCGACCGCGGGCGCGGCCTCGGCAGCTTCGGCGGCCGCCGTCGCCTCTTGTGCGAAACCCATCGCGGGCGCCAGGCATAGCGCGGCGGCGACAGGGAGTAGTCTCGTCAGTTTCATCGGATTTCGTCCTTTCAAGCAGATCGTAACGGGCGTCAAAGCGCGTCCTCGTTGGTTTCGCCGGTGCGGACCCGGACAGCGGATTGAAGGTCCAGAACGAAGATCTTTCCGTCGCCGATCTTGTCCGTGCGTGCCGTGGTCTGGATGGTCTCGACGACCTGGTCGGCCATGCTGGCCGGCACCGCGATCTCGAGCTTCACCTTCGGCACGTAGTTCACGGCGTATTCCGCGCCGCGGTAGATTTCGGTGTGGCCGGATTGCGAGCCGAAGCCCTTGATCTCGGTCACCATCATTCCGCGCACACCGATAGAGGTCAGCGCCTCGCGGACCTCCTCGAGCTTGAACGGCTTGATTGCTGCAATGATGAGTTTCACGTCATACCCCTCCAATTGCGGGCGAACCCGCACGCCTCGATGGCGGCAAGAGGGAGCGATCAGGGGGTGGATTCAATGACGTTGGCGGTCCCTTACCGCCAGGAATCCGCACATTTGCACATTTTTTGCACAATTTCTGACGTTTGATTAATTCTTAGGCGATTTCTTAAGTCATTTTGTGCTGCACCGCAGAAAGAATCGGTCAGGTGGACGCAGGGACGCCCTATCCGACGCCGACGCGGCTCCGCAGAACACGTCGCGCGCATCGACCGCGACCGGTCCATTTCACACGAAGGCTTGAATTCCTCTGGTCCGGCCCAGATATGGCTCCACTTATCGGCGCCGCACCGGTATGTTGCGAGCCACTGAGAAGCCGGGCAGGGCAATATGAGCAAATCGGGCAATGGCAGGCCACCCCTGGTGGCGGACAAGCGCGTCGCACGGACGCAGCGGCCAAAGCCGAAGGCCAAGCCGTCCGCCCGGCGCGCGCGAAAGAAACCGGCGAGGAAACGCGGTAATATTGTCGTCCGGATGTTCCGGGGCCTTGTCGGATGGATCATCCGCCTGATCTGGCGACTCGCGTGGCGCGGTGCCGTGGTGATGGCGCTGATCTTCGGTCTGGCGGTCTTTTATTACTTCTCCCAGTTGCCGCCAGTGAACCAGCTTCTCGACGCACGGACACGCGGTTCGGTCACCATGACGGACCGTAACGGCGAAGTTTTTGCCTGGCGTGGCGAGCAGTTCGGCGGGCAGATAACCGCGGACACCGTCGCGCCGGTGCTGCGAGACGCGGTTGTCGCCACCGAGGACAAGCGTTTCTACCAGCATTTCGGCATCAGCCCGCGTGGCATCGCCAGCGCAATCCGCATCAACATGCGCGAAGGGCGCGGCCCGCTTCAGGGCCACGGGGGATCGACGATCACCCAGCAGGTGGCCAAGCTGATGTGCCTGGGCAAGCCCTACGATCCCAATTCGGGCCAGTCCGAATCCGAATACGAGGCCGAGTGCCGCGCGGGGTCGATGTGGCGCAAGATCAAGGAAATGCCCTTCGCCGTCGCGATGGAAATCAAGTACAGCAAGGACGAAATCCTAACCATCTATCTGAACCGCGCCTATCTGGGCGCAGGCGCGCGCGGGTTCGAGGCAGCGAGCCAGCGCTATTTCGGCAAGTCGGCCGCCGAGGTGAACGCGGCCGAGGCCGCAATGATGGCCGGGCTTCTCGTGGCGCCCTCGCGCTATGCCCCAACAAGCAATCTGCAACGTGCGCAGGACCGGGCCTCTTTGGTGCTCGGCCTGATGGCCGATCAGGGCTATATCACCGCCATCGACGCCGAAGTCGCCCGTGCCGCACCGGCCGAGCTTAGCGCCGCGGCCGAGGCGCGGGCGGGTGGCTATTTCGCCGACTGGGTGATGGACCGCGGGCCATCCTTCCTGATGCGGGACACCACCGAGGACGTGATCATTCGCACGACCTTCGACCAGCACATCCAGCTGGCCGCCGAAGAGGCGCTGCGATCGGTGTTCGACGCCAAGGTGCGCGAAGGGTCAAACGCCCAGGCCGCCATCGTGGTGATGAGTGCTGACGGCGCGGTGCGCGCCATGGTGGGCGGGCGCCGGTTCAAGGGCGTGGCGGGCCAGTTCAACCGCGCGATCATGGCGAACCGCCAGACAGGATCGGCGTTCAAGCCGTTCGTTTATGCCACCGCGCTGGAACTTGGCTATCGCTACAACGATCGGGTGATGGACGCGCCGCTGACCATCGACATCCCCGGCTCGGGTCCGTGGTCGCCGCAGAACTACACCAAGGACTACCGCGGCGAGGTCACGCTGACCGAGGCGCTGGCCATGTCGCTCAATACCCCTGCGGTAAGGATTTCAGAAGCGGTGGGGCGCGACAACGTGCGCCGCGTGGCGGAAGATTTCGGCATCGAAAGCGATCTGGCCGTCGGGCCGGCGTTGGCGCTCGGCACCTCGGAATCGACACTGATCGAGATGACCGGCGCCTATGCGGGGATCCTGAACGGCGGCTCGTCGGTGCGGCCCTACGGCATTACCGAGCTGAAGCTTTTGGGCGACGACCTGCCGCTGATGGGCCAGGAGGGCGGCATGGGCGAACGCGTCATTTCGGAAGGCGCGGCGCGGCAGCTCATCTACATGATGAACCAGGTGGTCGAGGTGGGTTCTGGCCGGCGCGCGAAACTGCCCGACCGCGAAGCGGCCGGCAAGACCGGCACCACCCAGGCTGCGCGCGACGCGTGGTTTCTCGGGTTTTCGGCCGATTACGTCGCGGGCGTCTGGATGGGATACGACGACAACACCCCGCTGAAGGGGGTTACCGGCGGCGGTCTGCCGGCGGAGATCTGGCGCGAAACGATGATCCGGCTGCACCAGGGACTGCCGGCGCGCCCTCTGCCGATGATCGATCCAGTGGAAATGGCGCGGCCTGCGCCGGCTCGGGCGCCCGTTGTCGAGCACCGGCGCGACACGGTTACCGATCGCATTATCCTGGATGTGCTGCAGACGATTCTGGGCGGCGGCAATCGCTAGGCAGGCACCCCCCCGGCGCCGCAGTTCCGTGACCAGCCCTAACCCGCCCGCTGCAAATCCTGGATCATCGCGTCGAGGTTGCCCCGGCGGCGGTCCAGCATCGCGCCGACTTCATCCTTCTCGATCTTCAGCAGGCTGATACCCTCGATCCGCATGTCGACGAACTTGTTGGACCGGTCCAGGACCACGAAGGTCACATCGAATGGAGGCTCGCCGCGCAATAACGCGGTCGTATCCACCTCGTAGCGCGATCTAACCCTGCGCGCCTTCCGAACCTCGAGACGGCCACCGATCACCTCGCGGAAGCGGCGGCCGTACTTGCGCGCCATGTAGCCGCGGAACGCCGCTGTGTAAGCGCGTTTCTGGGCTGTACTGGCAGACCGTGCGGGAGGCCCGAGAACCGTCAGCGCGATCGTCGGCACGTCCGCGTATTTCGCGAACAGCCTTTCGAAGTCGCCAAACATCTGCCCCGCGCTGCGGCCCGAATTGATAATGCGGTTCAGTTCGACAAGCATCCGGTTGATCAAGGCTTCGGCCTCGGCGCTGGTGAGGGCCAGGGCAGGACCCGCTAGGCTAATCACCGGAAAAGCCGCGCCCGCGGCCAGGATCCAACGACGTGAATATTTATTCAGAGTACAGGTTTCCATACAGATCAGAGTAATCCTCTTCCGCATCGCCGCCAAGCTGGAAGCGGCGGTTTTCAAGGTAAACAAGCCGTGCCTGGCTGTAGGGATCGGCGCTGTCGTACAGAACCGAATCAACGGTCCCGGTGAACCGGTACCGGGTGCCCAGTGTGTCGAGCGCGCCGGAAACCGGGATCGCATAGACCTCGGGGGTGGGCACCACGTATTTGAGCGGATTGGTGAACAGATCCACCACCGTGCCGACGGCATCCCGCTCGGTCGACGGGCCGACGAACGGTACCACCAGGTAGGCGCCTTCCTGCACGCCCCAGACATGCAGGGTTTCGCCGAAATCGGTCTCGCGCGCATCCACGCCGATGATCGTGGCGGGATCCATCGTACCGCCCAGGCCAATGGTGCTGTTGAACGCAAAGCGGAACGTGTTGACGACCGCGTCACCGATATTGGCCTGCAGCAGATCGTTCACGATGGAGGACGGCAGCGACAGGTTGTCGGCGAAATTCGCGATTATCTGTTGAAACGGAGCCGGGACGACCTCGCCATATGCATGGGCGACTGGGCGCAGCACCTTGCGGTCGCTTTGCACCGAGCGTTCGAATCGCTTGCGGTTCTCGGCCTCGTAGGGATCGCTGATTCCCCGCGCGACAGGCGCCGGACTGCACCCCGACAACCCCATACCCAGACATGCCAGACACACACCGGCGCGCATGACAAATGGTCGTGGCATTGCAACAAATCCGGTAAATCGCACTCCCATCCAATTGGTTCCCACATTATGAGTGACGAAACAATGGCCGGGATTTATATATTTCTCAGCAGTTTGCCGTGACACTCCCGTTACGGATTTTTCCATCCAGCGGCAGGATCCTGCCAAACCGGGCGCCATGCAGAAACCAGACATCGAAAAGGGCCTGTCAGAACTGCGCGCGGCGCGCCGTTCCAGCCGGCGGCTGTTCTGGGCCGTCGGCATCTTCAGCTTCTTTGTGAACCTCCTGATGCTCACCGGGCCGATCTTCATGCTGCAGGTCTATGACCGCGTGCTGGGCAGCCGGTCGGAAGAGACACTTCTGGCGCTGTTTCTGATCATGGGCTTCCTGTTTGCCATGATGGGCATCCTGGATTTTGTACGGGGCCGCGTGCTGGCGCGCATCGGGGCGAAGTTCCAGGATGGGCTTGACCACCGCGTCTTCGCGGCGGTCATCAAGCGCTCGTCCATCGCGACGGGCGAGGAAACCGCCGGCAACACGCTGCGGGACCTGGAATCGGTGCAGAAATTGCTTGCGTCGCCGGTCTTCGCCGCGCTGTTCGACATTCCCTGGACGCCTGTTTTTCTCGTCGGCATCACCATCTTTCACCCCTGGCTCGGCGCCCTGGCGGTCGTCGGCGGCAGCTTGCTGATGATTGTCACGTTCTTCAACCAGGCGATGACCAAGAACGCGGTGCTGGAGGCGAATCAATCCGCGTTCCAGGCCGAGGCCTTCTCGGAGCAGATGCGCAACGAGGCCGAAATGATCCGCAGCATGGGAATGCAAAGCGCGGCATTCTCCCGCTGGAACGGGTTGCGGCAGCGTGCCTTGAACCTCACGCTGCACGCCAGCGACCAGTCCGGCGGCTTCACGACGTTGTCCAAGACCTTCCGGCTGTTCCTGCAATCGGCGATGCTGGGCCTCGGCGCCTACCTGGTGCTGACCGCCGACCTGACGCCGGGGGCGATGATCGCCGCCTCGATCCTGCTGGGCCGGGCCCTGGCGCCGCTGGACCTGGCAATCGGCCAATGGCCGTCGATTCAGCGCGCGATGAAGGGCTGGCAGAACCTTGGCGAGTTGCTGGCCACCGTCCCGGTCGAGACGCAGCGCACGCAGCTTCCGGTGCCTGCCGCCAAGCTGACTGTCCAGCAACTGACCGTCGTCCCACCCGGAGAGCAGGTCGCGTCGCTGCGCCTGATCAGCTTCGAGGTGCTTCCCGGGCAGGCGGTGGGGGTTATCGGGCCAAGCGGATCGGGCAAGACCACGCTGGCCCGGGCGATCACCGGTGTCTGGCGCGCGGCGGGCGGCAAGATCCGCCTCGACGGCGCGGCGCTCGAGCATTACGATCCGGACGTTCTTGGCCGCTATGTCGGGTTTTTGCCGCAGCGCGTACAGCTGTTCGATGGCACGATCACAGAGAACATTTCCCGGCTCAGCCCCAATCCGGATCCCGCCCTCGTCGTTCGTGCCGCCAAGAAGGCGGCGGCGCACGACGTCATCCTAAAGTTGCCCAACGGCTACGACACCCGGGTCAGCGCCGGCGGCGGCCGCCTGTCCGGTGGTCAAATCCAGCGCATCGGCCTGGCCCGCGCCATGTACGGCGATCCGATGCTGCTGGTTCTGGACGAGCCGAACTCGAACCTCGACAACGAAGGCAGCCGGGCTCTGAACGCCGCGATCAGGCAGATCAAGGCGGAAGGCAAATCGGTGCTGATTATGGCGCACCGCCCGGCCGCGATCGAGGAATGCGACACGCTGCTGGTGCTTGACGGCGGTGCGCGCCGCGCGTTCGGACCGCGCGACAAGGTGATGCGGGAGGTCCTGCAGAACTACCAGGACGTCAAGCGCAGCATCGGTCCCGGAGGTGTCACATGAGCCCCGAGAATCGCCGCCTGATGTCGCCGCGAAGATACCTGTTCATCGGCTTCGTGGGCCTCGCGATCCTTGTGGGCGGTTTCGGCGGCTGGGCGGTTCTCGCCAACATCTCCGGCGCCATCGTCGCGTCCGGCCAGATCGAGGTCGACCAGAACCGCCAGGTAGTGCAGCACCCCGATGGCGGCGTCGTCCTGCAGATCGAGGTCGACGAGGGCGACGACGTCAAGGCGGGCGATCTGCTGGTGCGGCTGGATCCTTCGCTCTTGAAATCGCAGCTCTCGATTGTCGAGAGCCAGTTGTTCGAGCTTGTCGCCCGGCGGGGACGGCTGGAAGCCGAGCGCGACGACGCAAGCGGGCTCGAGTTCGACCCGGAACTGCTGGAGCTTGCCCAGAGCCGGTCCGAAGTTCAGGACATGGTCGAGGGGCAGCGCCGCCTCTTCACGGCGCGCACCGATTCGCTGGAGAAGGAGATCGCCCAGCTCGACAAGCGCCGCGATCAGATCGAAACCCAGGTAGAGGGGATCGAGGCCCAGCGCGAATCGCTGGAGCGGCGCATCGCCCTCGTCGATGCGGAACTGAAAAACCAGCGATCCCTGCTGGATCGGGGTCTGGTTCAGGCGGCGCGCGTGCTGTCGCTGGAAAGCAACCTCGCCGAGTTGGAAGGCGAGCGTGGCGAACTGATCGCCTCTGGCGCGCAGGCGCAGGAGCGGATGACCGAAATAGAAATCGAGATACTGAAACTGGGAACCCGCCGCCGCGAGGAAGCGATCTCGACCCTGCGCGATCTGCAGTTCCGCGAACTGGAACTGGCCGAGCAGCGTCGTTCGCTGCTGGAACAGCTCAGCCGTCTCGACATTCGCGCGCCGGTCTCGGGCATCGTCTATTCCAAGCGCGTATTCGCGCCGAATTCTGTTATCAAGGCCGCCGATCCGATCCTGTACCTGATTCCGCAGGACCGGCCGCTGGTCATTGCCGCCCGAATCCCGCCGATCCATATCGACCAGACCTTCGTCGGGCAGGAGGTCATCGTGCGTTTCTCGGCGTTCAACAGCCGCGCGACGCCCGATCTTTTCGGCACCGTCACGCAGATCTCCGCCGATGCGTTCGTTGACGAGAACACAGGGCAAAGCTTCTACCGCGCCGAGATCGAGCTTCCGGAAGGTGAAATGGCCAAGCTACCCGAGGGCCTGACTCTGATCCCCGGAATGCCGGTCGAATCCTTCATCCGCACCACCCAGCGTTCGCCGCTGGCCTATCTCGTGAAACCGCTGTCGGACTATTTCGCGCGCGCCTTCCGCGAGAGCTGAGGTTGCGGCTTTCCGCCGGTGCGTTGGCCGGATACTCTTGCCCGGCATGTAAGAGGAGGGACCGGCATGGGCGGCAAGTTCGAAGAGAAACTCAAGGAATTGGGCGTCACCTTGCCCAATGCCCCGACCCCGGCGGCAAACTATGTGCCGGCGGTGCGTGTCGGCGACATCCTCTATGTCTCGGGCCAGATCAGCCAGGACGAAAACGGCCTGATCAAGGGCAAGCTTGGCGCTGATTTGGAGGTCCCGGCCGGCGCCAAGGCGGCCCGCACCTGCGCGATCAATCTCCTGGCCCAGGTCCGGGCGGCCTGCGACGGGGATCTCGACCGGTTGGTCCGGGTCGTGAAACTCACCGGTTTCGTCAATTCAGCGCCCGACTTCACGGATCATCCCAAGGTCATCAATGGCGCGTCGGATTTTCTGGTAGAGGCGTTGGGCGAGGCGGGACGCCACGCCCGCTCTGCGGTGGGGACCATGCTGCCCCTCGGCGTCGCGGTCGAGATCGAAGGCATCTTCCAGGTCAGATGAACCGCCTGCATCCCGACATCTTGCGGATCCCTCTGGCGCATCGCGGCTATCACGACGCCAAGGATGACCGGCCGGAGAATTCGCCAGCAGCGTTCCGCGCAGCCATCGACGCCGGCTACGGTATCGAGTTGGACGTGCAGCTGACCTCGGACAACCGGGCGGTGGTGTTCCACGACTATGTCCTCGACCGGCTGACGCGGGAAAAGGGCCTGGTGCGCGACCGCAGCGTTCTGGACCTGGCCACGACACGCCTTAACGGAACCCGCGAGGGCATTCCCTCGCTCGAGGACGTGCTGGGCATTGTCGCGGGTAAGGTGCCGCTGCTCATAGAGATCAAGGATCAGGACGGGCAAATGGGCCCCAATGTCGGCCCGCTGGAAGAGGCCGTAGCCGCGGCATTGCAGGACTACGACGGACCCGTTGCCGTCATGTCCTACAATCCCAACTCGGTAAGCCGCATGGCCTCGCTGGCGCCCGGCGTCCCGCGCGGGATCGTGACCGAGGGGTATCCGAACGATCACTTTCCGCAACTGCCCGAAACGACGCGAACGCGCCTTCGCGATATCGCCGATTTCGACCTGGTGAGCGCCGAGTTCATTTCGCACGACGCTACCGACCTCGATAGGCCGAGGGTGGCGGAACTGAAGAAGCAGCGCGTCCCGATCCTGTGCTGGACGGTACGATCCGCGGAGCAAGAGGCGCAAGCCCGCAAGGTGGCCGACAACGTCACCTTCGAGGGGTATCCTGCGGCCATCCCTGTCCCTTGACCCGCGCGGCGGATAGCCCATGTCCATTGCCATGCCCGACAGGACCATTGAAATCAGCGTTCTCGGCTCGCTGACCGAGATCGACGCGCGCGACTGGGACGCCTGCGCCTGCCCCGAGGCCGCCGATGGTGGGCGCCCGATCGATCCGTTCACGACCTGGCGCTTCCTGCGCGCGCTGGAAGCCTCGGGGTCCGTCGGTGCGGGGACCGGCTGGTCGCCGCGCTACCTGGCGGCGCGATCCGAGGGACAGACCATCGCCGTCGCCCCGCTCTACGCCAAGGGGCACAGCCAGGGCGAATACATCTTCGATCACAACTGGGCGCACGCCTACGATCAGGCGGGCGGGCGGTATTATCCCAAGCTGCAGATGGCGGTGCCGTTCACGCCCGCCACTGGCCGGCGGTTGCTGACACGGCCCGGCTTCGACGCGACGGGGCAGGCGTCCCTCGTGCAGGGTGCGGTGCAACTGGCGAGCGAGAACCGGCTCTCGTCTTTGCACGTCACCTTCTGCACCGGGACCGAGGCGGAAGCCGGCGAGGCGATGGGGCTGATGCACCGGATCAGCGAGCAGTTTCACTGGGTGAACCGTGGCTATTCGGACTTCGAGGCGTTCCTCGACGATCTGTCCTCCCGGAAACGCAAGACGATCCGGCGGGAGCGGCGGTTGGCCAACGCGTTCGGGGGGCTTATCGTCGAATTGACCGGCGACGCGATCGAGCCCCAACACTGGGACGCCTTCTGGCGGTTCTACCAGGACACCGGCGCGCGAAAATGGGGCACACCCTACCTGACGCGCGCGTTCTTCGACGAGGTGCAGGACAGCCTGCGCGACGATGCGCTTCTGGTATTGGCCGAGCGCGAGGGCCGATATGTCGCCGGGGCGCTGAACTTCATCGGACGCGAGACCCTCTTTGGCCGCTATTGGGGCTGTGTCGAAGACCATCCCTGCCTGCACTTCGAACTTTGCTACTACCGCGCCATCGACTACGCGATCCGTCACCGGATGATGCGGGTCGAGGCCGGGGCGCAAGGGGCGCACAAGCTGGCGCGGGGATATCTTCCCGTGCAATGTCATTCGCTGCACTGGATCGCTGACGAGGGCTTTCGGGAAGCTGTCGCCCGATATCTCGATGCCGAACGCGCCGCGGTCAGTGACGAGATAGAAGTGATGACAGGATACGGGCCGTTCAAGAAGGTGCTGGCCGAAGAATAGAAGTGAGGCCCGAAAGGCTGACAAGGGCCGCACGGGCAGGTTCTGACACGAACGAGGGATAAGAATGGCAGAAAAACTGAGCGAAGCGGCACGCAAGGCCGACTTGCCGGCATTGATGGACAGCGGCTGGGTGCTGGTCGAGGGTCGCGACGCGATCACCAAGACCTACACGTTCCCGAATTTCGTCGACGCCTTCGGCTGGATGACGCGCGCAGCTATCTGGGCCGAGAAATGGAACCACCACCCCGAATGGTCGAACGTCTACAAGACCGTCGACGTCACCCTGTCGACCCATGACGCAGGGGGGTTGACCGACCTCGATATCAAGCTTGCGCGCAAGCTCGACGCATTGGCGGCGCGGTAATGGATCAGACCTTGCCCGACGACCTGCTCGCGATCGAGATCACAGAAGCCTGGGCGACTGGTCGGTGAATATCCTGGTGCGCGTCTGGTACATTAGCAGCAACGACTTCGCCTTCCAGGCCGACATGAAGCGCGCGGTGAAGTAAGCGCTGGACGAAGCGGGGGTCGACATCCCGTTCCCGACACGGACAATTCTGGCAGAAGGCGCTTAACGAGGGCTCAGATCGCCCGCAGCATCGATTCGCCGCCGGTGGCCTCGCAGACGGCGCGGTTTTCCTCCTCGTGCAACACCTTTAGCGTGCCGTCCTCGACGTACATCGCATAGCGGATCGAGCGGTCATAATAGCCCGCCGGCGGCGCCGTGAAGGCCTTGCCGATGGACTTGGTGAAGGCCGCTCCCGGATCGGCGAGCATGGTGATCCCGGCCTCGGTCGCACCCGAAATCTCGCCCCAGACGCGCATCACATGCGGGTCGTTGACGGATACGCAGATAATCTCGTCGATGCCCTTCGCGTCGAATTCCTTCTTCGTGCGGATGAAGCTGGGCACATGCGCGGAACTGCAGGTCGGCGTGAAGGCACCCGGCACAGCGAACAA
>JAHELH010000046.1 GCA_024644285.1 Paracoccaceae bacterium
GGTTTCTTTACAGGGCGTTACCGATGGCGGACGCTATGAATTTCCCGCATGGCAGATATGCAGAAAACCACCTTGCCGGCCGCCTTGCCGAAGTCTAGCTGGACGATTACTGCGCCAGACCGCGCCAGCACCCGAAACGGCTTACAAGGGAATATTCCAATGGCCTCTTACGACACCACTCGCAGCTTGGTTGCCGGTCCCACGGCGACCCTCCGGTTCTTTTCGGCGTTCACCGGCGTCGCCGGCAGCATCGCCGCCTGGAATGACGCCCGCGTCACCCGCAACGCGCTCAGCAAGCTCAGCGACCATGAGCTGGACGATCTGGGCCTGACCCGCGGCGACATCTCCAGCATGCGCGGCCGCCTGAACGGATTCTGATCCGCCGGCAGCGTCCACGGAAAAAGGCCGCTCCCCCCCGGGAACGGCCTTCTTCGTGACAAGAACACCAGAGAGATGGAATAAAAACGCTACCAGCTACCGAAGCGGATGCCGTTGACGATCCACTCCGAAACAGGGTCCATCGCCATGGCGCTTGCCGCGATACGCTCCAACGAATTTCCCTCGGACAGAGCGACCATCTTGGCCCCATATGCCGAACCGCCGAGGTCGAGAAACAGGAAAATCTTGAACGAGAACACCGCCAGAGCGAAGAGCAAGACCTGCCGCACCGGAATGCGACCGCGCGCCCGGCGCCGGCGGCCCGTGGTCTGAATAGTGCCCCAGGCGTCGAAAGACTGATTACGCTGCCAAGTATCGTCGAACATTTTAGCCATCTCTCGCCCCCGAGGTGAATTGAACGGTGTCAGAATCTTGTCGAATTGTGGCGAGAATGGGGCAGCCGGCCGGGATCGGGACGTTTTGGCCTTAATTTGCCCTATTCGCCGGTTTTCCGCCGCAAAGTGAGCGTCGACCAGTCGACAATCCGTTCCTCATGCCACGCATTGAACCCGGCGCGTGAATAAACCTCTGAAACTTCAGGCGCTTGTTCGCAGAGAATCCCCGACAGAATCGCGAATCCCCCCTCCCTGGTCGCGGCGGCGATATCGGGCGCGAGATCGATCAGCGGTCCCTTCAGGATGTTGGCGAAGACCAGATCGTAGGGCGCCGCGGCGCGCAGGTCGGGATGGTCGAGACCAGCCGCCTCAATGCAGCGCACCCGGCCGGCCAGCCCGTTGGCCGCGACATTCGCCGCCGCCACCTCGACGGACTGCGCCTCGATGTCGCTGGCCAGCACCTCGCCGGGCCAGACCCGCGCCGCGGCCATTCCCAGCACCGCCGTGCCACAGCCCAGGTCCAGCACCTTGCCGGCGGCAAAGCCCGCATCGAGCAGCCGGTCGAGCGCGCGCAGGCAGCCCAGCGTGGTGCCGTGGTGCCCTGTGCCGAAGGCCATCGCCGCCTCGATCAGCAGGCTGACGCGGTCTTCCGGCACGCGGTCGGCGTCGTGGCTGCCGTAGACGAAGAACCGCCCCGCCTCGACCGGGGCCAGCTCTCGGCGCACCTTCGAAACCCAGTCGGTCTCGGGCAGTTCCGAGACCGCGAAGGGGTCGGTGCCGAAACTGGCCGACAGCAGCGCCAGCCCGATCTCGTCGGGCGGGTCGGTGAAGTAGCCGCCGATCTCCCACCGGCCGGACCCATCCTCGATCTCGATCACCGCGACGCCGGCGGGTTCCGGATCGAGCCGCTCCAGCGCCTCGCCCAGCGCCACGGCGCGGGCGCGGTCGGCATGGGTGGTGAAAGCGGTAAAGGTCGGCATGCCGCTACTCCCGGTCCCCGGACGGCCCGATCGGGCGCGCCGGCACCCCGGCGACGCGCGCCCCGGCGGCGACCCTGCCGCGCACCACCGCGCCCGCGCCGACGATCGCACCGTCGCCGATCTCTGCCCCAGGCAGCAGGACGGCGCCGCCGCCGATCCAAACGTCCCGGCCCAGCGTCACCGGCTGCGCCCGCTCGATCCCCTGGCCGCGCTGCTCGGGGTCCGGGTGATGGTCGGCGCAGTAGATCTGCACGCCCGGCCCCAGCATCGAACGCGCCCCGATCCGGACCCGCCCGCTGTCGAGAATGGTGACGCCAAAATTCAGGTAGACCCGCTCGTCCAGTTCGGTGTTCACGCCGTAGATGCAGTGAAACGGCGCCTCGATCCGGGCGTCCGCGCCGAATTTCGCGAACAGGTTCCGCAATTCCGGCGCGCAGTCGCCGCGTTCGTCGGGCGCCATGTGATTGTGGGCATGCACCGCCCGGCGCGCGGCGCGGCGCAGGTCTTCGAATTCCGTGTCGAGACAACAATACCAGTCACCGGAACACATCCGGCGCCGCGCGGCCTCGGTCACGCGGCGGTCACGCCCACCGGGCAGCTCACGCCGGTGCCGCCCAGGCCGCAATAGCCGCCGGGATTCTTGGCCAGGTATTGCTGGTGATAGTCCTCGGCATAGTAAAATTCGGGCGCGTCCACGATCTCGGTGGTGACCGCGCCATAGCCCGCCTCGCTCAGCCGGGGCTGAAACTCTGCCTTCGTCCGCTCGGCCGCGTCGCGCTGGGCGTCGGTGTAGGTGTAGATGCCGGAACGGTACTGGGTGCCCACATCGTTGCCTTGGCGCATGCCCTGGGTCGGGTCGTGGCCCTCCCAGAAGGTGCGCAGCAGATCCTCGTACGAGATCACATTCGGGTCGTAGATCACCCGCACCACCTCGTTGTGGTCGGTCCGGCCGCTGCAGACCTCCTGGTAGGTCGGGTTCGGCGTTTGGCCGCCGGCATAGCCAACCATCGTCAGGTACACGCCGTCGAGCTTCCAGAACATCCGCTCGACGCCCCAGAAACAGCCCATGCCGAACATCGCCTGTTCCATGCCGTCCGGCACATCCGCCTTCAGGTCGCGGCCATTGACGAAATGGGTCGTGGCGGTCGGGATCGGCTCGGCACGGCCGGGCAACGCCTCGCCGGGCCCGACCATGGCGGATTTCTTGAAGCTGAACAGCGACATGTCGGCATCCTTTCGTGAGACACCCATATTTCGGCCAATCGGCACGCAGTTCAAGACCGCCAGCGATCACGAATGTTGAACCGGTCCGCGATTTCGGCGCAGATTGGCCGGTGGGGAAAGTGCGAAGAGGGACAAGATGAAGAAATTTCTCAAGATAATCCTCGGCATCGTCGTGGTCATCGGGATCCTGGTCGGCGTGATTGTCATGGTGACCTCGGGCGACCGCGATATCGCCCGCAACTTCGTGACGTGGGCCAGCGCCGGGCAATACGAGGAGGCGCGGGAGCTTTTGCACAGCGAATTGCAGAAGGAGTTCAACGTCGAGAAACTTCAGGCCTCCTTCGAGGGCGTGAAGCCCTACACCGAAGTCAGCTTTGGCAGCGTCGAGACCGCATCCGGACGCGGCACCACGATGGAGGGATCGGCCAGTACGGAAGACGGCTGCACCAGCAAGGTCTCGTTCGAGGTGCTGAACGACAAGATCATCGCCTTCAACATCAACCCGCTCTGCCGCGAATGATCACTCCGCCGGGGCGGCGACGAGGCGGCTGAACACCGTCTCGTTCCCCGGTTCGGGATGGCGCGGGATCATCAGCGCCAACGCCAACGAGGTCGCGGCCATCGCCGCGGCAAGCACGAACACGCCGCCGGGGGACACGATCCACAGATAGCCCAGCGCCGCCGGCAGGAAGACCGCAGCGATGTGGTTGATGGTGAAAGCCACGGCGGCGGTGGGCGCGATGTCGCCGGGATCGCAGATTTTCTGGAAATAGGTCTTCAGCGCGAAGGCCAGCGCGAACAGCATGTGATCGATGACGTACAGCGCCGCCGCCAGCACCACGCCCCAGCCGAAGAAATAGATGCCGCCATAGGCCAGGAACACCGTGATCAGTCCGACATATTCGAAG
This sequence comes from Paracoccaceae bacterium, assembly GCA_024644285.1. Taxonomy (GTDB): domain Bacteria; phylum Pseudomonadota; class Alphaproteobacteria; order Rhodobacterales; family Rhodobacteraceae; genus JAHELH01. The sequence goes on from JAHELH010000046.1 coordinate 3,886, forward strand.
ACCAGCGCCCGCCGCTCTCCCCAGCGGGCGACGGCCTTGCCCATCAGCGGTGCGAAAAGCATGTTGGCCAGGTAGTTGATCAGGAACAGCGCTGTCAGCTCGTGGACCTCGAAGCCGAAGCGCTCGACCATCATGAAGGCGGCGAAGACGATGAAGATCTGTCGCCGCGCGCCGGACATGAACTGCAGCGCGTAGTACAGCCAGTAGCGGCGGCGCAGCACGAAGGTCTTTAGCTGCGGATGCGGCGCCTCGAATTGCGGGTAGGCGAGAAAGCAGAAGACGGCGATGGCGGCGGTGATGCCGCCGGCGGTGAGATAGACGAAATTGTAGGAGAGATCGAAGGTCTTCCAGGTCACCACCAGCAGCCCGTAGGCCAGCAGCGAGGCCGCCGAGCCGGCCGCCAGGATCCATCCCAGCATCTGCGGCGCGCGCTTCTTGTCCAGCCATTGCAGCTGCAGCGACTGGTTCACCGTCTCGTAGTAGTGAAAGCCGATCGAGGACAGCATGGTCACCGTCAGAAGTCCGCCGAAGCTGGGGAACCAGGCGGTGACGGCGGTGGCCACGCCCAGAAGGCCCAGCGAGATCAGCCCCAGCGTCTGCTCGCGCATGAAGATGATGATCGCGATGACGCCCACGGCCAGGAAGCCGGGGATCTCGCGCACCGTGTGCAGCCAGCCGATCTCGACCCCGGTGAACCCGGCCGCCTCGATGACGAAGTTGTTCAGAAGCGCCGACCAGGTGGCAAAGGCGATCGGCATCGCGAAGGCCATCAGCAGCAGCAGCGCCACCGGCCGCCGCCAGGCGGGCAGCGCGCCGGCGTCGCCAAGCTTTACGATGCGTCCCATGAAAACGGCCATAAACCCATGACGCGGTTTTGGAAAGCGCCCGTGGGCGCGGTGACGCCTCAGCCCCGGGGGCCGGCGAGACGCGCAAAGGCCGCTGCTGACTGTTCGACCAGGCGCGCCACGATCTCGCCGGCCGGCGCCTCGCGCGCCAGCGCCGCGGATTGGCCGTAGAGGTGGAAGGATACCTCGTCGTCCTCCGCGCCCGCGGCTTCCAGCAGCGGGCCGGTCAGGGCGTAGAGCGCCGGGAAGGACGGCAGGTCGGTGCCGGCCGCGGCCATCGCCTCGGCGTAGCGGCTGCGCCGGGCCCGCGCCGGGCGGCCCGAGACCGCCGCCGTCATCATCGTGTCGTCGGCCGAGGCGTTCCGAATGCGCTCGCGGCGGCGCGCGTCCGTCGCGGCCTCGGGGCACAGCAGGAACGCGGTACCCATCTGCACGCCGCTGGCCCCCAGCGCGAAAGCCGCCGCGATGCCGCGTCCGTCCGCGATGCCGCCCGCGGCGATCACCGGCACCGACACCACGTCGGCGATCTGCGGCACCAGCGACAGGGTGCCGACCCCGTCCTGCGCGTCGTTCGGACGATGCGCGCCGCGATGGCCCCCGGCCTCGAATCCCTGCGCTATGACCGCGTCCACGCCGGCCAGTTCAAGCGCCCGCGCCTCGGTGACCGTGGTGGCGGTACTCAGCACCTTGATGCCGGCGGCCTTCAGCGCGGTCACGGCGTCGTGCTGCGGCAATCCGAAGTGAAAGCTGACGACCGGCGGCGCCAGATCGAGCACCTGCCGCAGCCTCGTTTGGTCGAAGAAGGCCGGGGCGGGCGGTGGTGCGGGCGGCGGCGCGACGCCGTAGCGCCGGTACCACGGCTGCAGCCGCGCGGCCATTCGGGACAGCGTCTCGGCATCGGGGGCCGGATCGCGGATCGCGAAGAAGTTCAGGTTGAAGACGCCGTTGGTCGCGGCGCGGATCCGGACGACCGCTCCGGCCAGCCCCTCGGCATCCAGCATCGCGCAGCCCAGCGAGCCCATGCCACCGGCATTGGCGACCGCCGCCACCAGTTCGGGCGTGCCCGAGCCGGCCATCGGCGCAAGGATGATCGGGTGCTCGATGCCGAAAAGGTCGATCAAACGCCGGTCCGGCCACATGGTCACCTTCCTTTCCCCCGAAAGGCTATACCCGGGCCGGCGCGTCGCAAAGGCTATTCGGCCCCGGCGGCCGGCGCCGCCAGCCGGGCCGCGTGGCGGGCGATGGCCATGGCCTCGACGCCCGCCTGCCGGATCTGGCCGTTAGCCGAGACCCGGTACGAGCAGAAATACAGCCCCGGCGCGCCGGTCGGGCCGCCGCTGATCCGGGGATGGCCGTTGCGGTCGAGCGCGCCGGGCTCATCGGGAAGGATCGCGCGCAGGTCGTAATCGTAACCGGTGGCCAGAATGATCGCATCGAACGGGGCGGACCCGCCGCCCTCGAACCGGACGCCACCGGGCTGCAGGGTGTCGATGCCGGGATACACCCGGATGCGGCCGGCGCGGATCTCGGGCAAGGCGCCCACGTCGATCAGGGGGATCTTGCCGTCCTCGATCACCTGGCGCAGCGGACCCTTGGCGGCCTGCCGCAGGCCGTAGCGTTCGGGCCGGCCGATGATGGCGCGGACCACCGGCGCGGTTAGCGCGTCCGCCACATGCGGCGGGAACAGCTTGCCCAGCAGGCCCATCGAGGTCACCGGAATGCCGAGGATTTCCTTTGGCAGGATGTTGATCGGCCCGCGCACGCAAAGCCCGACCTCGATGCCGGCCTGCGCCAGGTCGCGGGCGATATCGCCGCCGGAATTGCCGAAGCCCACCACCAGCACCCGCTTGCCCTCGAAGGGCGAGGGATCGCGATAGGCAGAGGAATGCAGGATCTCGCCGCCGAACGCCTCCTGGCCGGGCAGGCCGGGGATGCGCGGCTGCGCGTTCAACCCGGTGGCCAAGACGACGATTGTCGCCTGGTCGGTCCGGTGGCCGTAGCTGACGCGCCAGACGCGGCCGGCGCGCCGGACGCGGCGCACCGCGCAATCGAACCGGATGTCCAGCGACAGGCGCTCGGCGTAATCCTCCAGATAGGCGATCAGTTCGTCGCGCGACGGGTAGCGGCCGACGCTTTTGGGCAAGGGAAGGAAGGGCAGTCCCGACCGGCCCCGCGCGGTGTGCAGGGAGAGGCTGTCGTAATGCCCGCGCCAGGACGAGGCGACATGCGCCGTGCGTTCCAGCACGCGCGTCTCGATGCCCTCGCGCTGCAGGCAGGCCGCGGTTGCCAGCCCCGCCGGTCCCGCCCCGACGACGATCGCCCTCATTTTCCGCGTTCCGTCCATGGCGCCTCAATAAAAGCTTTGCGGATCGATATCTATCGAAAGCCGGAGATTCGCGGGCAGCTTCACGCCCCGCACCCATTGCGCCAGCGCCCCCTGCAGCGGCGCGCCCTTGGCGGCCTTGACCAGCAGCCGCACCCGATGACGCCCCCGGATGCGGGCGATGGGCGCCGGTGCGGGCCCGAAGACCTGCGCGCCGATCCGGCGCAGGGGCAGGTCGTTGCGCGCCAGCACGCCGCCCACGTCGAAGACCTGCTGCACGTCCGGCGACGACAGCACGATCCCTGCCAGCCGGCCATAGGGTGGCACGCCGGCCTCGCGGCGCTCGGCCGCCTCGGCCCGCCAGAACCCGTCCTCGTCACCCGACAGGATCGCCCGGATCACGGGGTGCTCGGGCTGGTAGGTCTGCAGCAGCGCCTCGCCGGGTTGGTCCACCCGCCCCGCCCGGCCCGAAACCTGGCGCATCAGCTGAAATGTCCGCTCGGCGGCGCGCAGGTCGGATCCCTGCAGGCCCAGATCGGCGTCGATCACGCCGACCAGCGTCAGCAGCGGAAAGTTGTGCCCTTTGGCCACCAGCTGCGTGCCGATGATGATGTCGGCCTCGCCCTTCGCGATGGCCGCGATCTGCGCCTTCATCGCGCGGGCCGAGCCGAACAGGTCGGACGACAGGACCGCGATGCGGGCATCCGGAAACAGCGCCGCCGCCTCCTCGGCCAGCCGCTCCACGCCGGGGCCGACCGGGGCCAGCCGGTCCTCGGCCTCGCAGGACGGGCATTTGGCGGGCATCGGCTTGGTCTCGCCGCATTGGTGGCAAACGAGGCGTTTGAGGAACCGGTGCTCGACCATCCGCGCGTCGCAATGGTCGCAGCCGATCTGATGGCCGCAGGCCCGGCACAGCGTGACCGGCGCGTAGCCGCGGCGGTTGAGGAACAAGAGCGTCTGTTCGCCGCGCTCCAGCCGCTGCTCGACAGCCCGGCGCAGGGTGGGCGAAATCCACCGGCTGCCCGGCAGATCCTCGGTTCGCATGTCGATGGCGCGCATCTTCGGCAGCACTGCGGGACCGAAGCGGTCGGTCAGGTTCAGACTGGCATACTTGCCGGCCTGCGCGTTGGCCCATGTCTCGAGGCTGGGCGTGGCCGAGGCCAGCACGACCTGCGCCGAACAAAGCGAGGCGCGCAGCACCGCCATGTCGCGGGCATTGTAGAGCACGCCGTCCTCCTGCTTGTACGAGGTGTCGTGCTCCTCATCGACGACAATCAGGCCGAGGTCGCGATAGGGCAGGAACAGGGCAGAGCGCGCGCCGACCACCAGCTGCGCGCCGCCCTCGCCCACCATCCGCCAGCAGCGCCGCCGCTCGGTCATGGTGACGCCGGAATGCCACTCGGCGGGCATCGCGCCGAACCGCTGCTCAACTCGCGTCAGGAATTCGGCGGTCAGCGCGATCTCCGGCAACAGGACAAGCGCCTGGCGGCCCTTTCGCAGGGCCTCTGCCACCGCCTCGAGATAGACCTCGGTCTTGCCCGAGCCGGTGACGCCGCGCAAAAGCGTGGTGCCATAGTCACCGGACCGCACCCCCGCCTGCAGCGCCCCTGCCGCCGCGGTCTGATCGGCGGTCAGCGCGACGCCCGCGAAATCGGGATCGAGTCGCGGATAGGGCAGATCGCGCGGGCTTTCTTCCTCGGCGACGACGCCCTGCTTGACCAGCCCCTTGACCACCGAGGTCGAGACCCCGGCCATCTCGGCCAGTTCCTTCAGCGTGAAGGCAAGCGAGCCGTATTCCGACAGCGCGGCGATCACCCGGTGGCGGGCGTCGGTCTCGCGGTCGGGCTTGCCGTGGCCCATCCGGTAGATCTTGCGCATCGACGGCGGGTCGCCGAGGCCGGGCGAGCGTGTGGCGAGCCGCAGCATGGCGGGCATCGGGGTCAGCGTGTAATCCGCCGCGCGGGACAGGAATTCGCGCATCTCGCCGCTCATCGGCGCAGCGTCCAGGACACGGTGAACGGGCCGCACCTTGGCGCGGTCGAAGTCGCCCTGCCCCGACCCCCAGACCACCCCCAGCACCCGCCGCGGCCCCAGCGGCACCTCGACGAAGGCGCCCAGGTGGCAGCCGCCCTCGGGCGCGGTGTAGTCGAGTGTCCGGTCCAGCGGCTGTGTCGTCAGGACCGCGACAAGATCGCCCTCGTCGAAAAAGCTCTTCACGGCAGGTTCCTGTGGCGATCAAATCGATCCGGCGTCACGCATCCGGCCCGCTGCAGGCAGGCAACATTCTCACAATCGGCCTTCCGTAGCGTGTCGGAACGACGAATTGTCCGGTCTCGACACGTCGGATGAGCTCGCTCCATCCGGTGCTGGCGTGAGAATTGGGGATGCGCATGGCTTGATCAGACTCCACTCCGCAACCCTACCCATTGTGAGCGCCGGGTTTCAATATCGCAACGCCTCTTTCGGCCCTATCCGCATTGCGTTAGGCTTTCGCAAAGCCATCAACAGGGACCGTGCGCCATGAAGTTCTTTGTCGATACCGCCGATACCGACGCGATCCGCGAACTCAACGAGCTGGGAATGATCGACGGGGTCACCACCAACCCGTCGCTGATCATGAAATCGGGCCGAGACATCAAAGAAGTGACCAAGGAGATCTGCGACATGGTCGACGGCCCGGTCAGCGCCGAGACCGTGGCGCTGGAGGCCGACGCGATGATCGCCGAGGGCCGCGAACTGGCCAAGATCGCCGACAACATCGCGATCAAGGTGCCGCTGACCTGGAACGGGCTGAAGGCCTGCAAGACGCTGACCGGCGAGGGCCGGATGGTCAACGTCACGCTGTGCTTCTCGGCCAACCAGGCGCTGCTCGCCGCAAAGGCCGGCGCCACCTTCATCTCGCCCTTCATCGGACGGCTCGACGACCAGAACCTCGACGGAATGGACCTGATCGCCGACATCCGCCAGATCTACGACAATTACGGCTTCGAGACGCAGATCCTCGCCGCCTCGATCCGCTCGGCCAACCACATGTCCGAGGCCGCCAAGATCGGCGCCGACGTCGCCACCGCCCCGCCGAACGTGATCAAGGCAATGGCCAACCACGTGCTGACCGACAAGGGGCTGGAGGGCTTCCTGGCCGACTGGGCCAAGACCGGGCAGAAGATTCTCTGACACCGCTTGTCCCGGCGGCCTCCCGAAGCGCCTGCGCATTGCGGCGGCGCGGGCCATCGTGCCCGCACAGTATCGCGGCCACAGCCCCCGACAAACCGCCCGCGCGGGGAAAAAAACTCTTGAGCCACATCAGCTGTACGGCGTAACTGCCTAAAAAGGACCGAAAACGTCCGCGTTTGCGGATCCTGGAACTTTGATCGAAGGGGATTGCATGTCGAGCGAGAAGGCGCTGATCGAGGGCGATCTGCGGGACAAGATCATTTCCGAGCCCGAGATCATCCTGGAAGACCGCGATCTGATGCGCGCGCTGATCGCCGCCAACGAGCGCTCGATGGGCGGCAACATCGTCGATCTGCGCGGCATCGCGATGGAGCGGCTGGAGGCACGACTCGACCGGCTGGAGGATACCCACCGCAACGTCATCGCCGCCGCCTACGAGAACCTCGCGGGCACCAACCAGATCCACCGCGCGGTGCTGAAGATGCTGGACCCGGCAGAATTCGAGGGCTTCCTGCAGAACCTCGCCGGCGAGATCTCCGAGATCCTGCGCGTCGATGCGTTGCGGCTGGTGCTGGAATCCGCCGTCAGCGGCGACGATCCCGCGGTCAAGCGCCTGGGCGAGGTGCTGACCGTGGCCGAGCCGGGCTTCGTTCTGGGCTACCTGGCCCGGGGCCGCAACATCCCGGTGCGCCAGGTCACCCTGCGCCAGGTGCATCCCGACAGCGGAGTGATCTACGGCGACGGCGCCGACTGGATCCGCTCCGAGGCCTGCATCCTGCTGGATCTTGGCACCGGCCGCCTGCCCGGAATGCTGGTGCTGGGCGCCGAGGATCCGCACCATTTCAAGCCCACCCACGGCACCGACCTTCTGGGCTTTTTCGGCGGCGTCTTCGAGCGTGCGATGCGCCGCTGGCTGTCGTGACCGGCCAGACCGCCGGACCCGCGCCCCTGACCCTGTCGCCCGCGCTGTGCGACGCCGTGGCGCAGTGGCTGGCCCAGCGCCGGGCGCTGGCCGCCGCCGCCGATCACACGATCACCGCCTACCGCGCCGACGTGCAGGGATTTCTCGCCTTCCAGACCCGGCACAAGGCAGAGACCGCGGGCCTGGCCCTTCCGGCGCAGATCACCGTGTCGGACATGCGCGCCTGGATGGCGTCGGAACGCGGCCGCGGCGTTGCCGCGCGGTCACTGGCGCGATCGCTGTCGGCGGTCAAGAGCTTCGTCTCCTGGCTGGCAGAGCGCGAGGGCTTCGATGCCACCTGCGTGCTGTCCACCCGCAGCCCGAAATTCCAGAAAAAGCTGCCGCGCCCGCTGTCCGAAGACGCCGCGGCCGAGATGATCGACACGGTCGAGCTGCAGTCCATGACGCCCTGGATCGCCGCCCGCGACGCCGCCGTGGTCACGCTGCTCTATGGCTGCGGGCTGCGGATTTCCGAGGCGCTCAATCTGACCGGCGCCGACCTGCCGCTGCCCGAGGTGCTGCGGATCCGCGGCAAGGGCGGCAAGGAGCGGCTGGTGCCGGTGATCGG